>CBDUXW010000490.1:0-2674 GCA_965371275.1 uncultured bacterium
AGGCCGTACGTCTCAACGGATCGCGGCGGCGCGATCGTCAGGCAGGCGCAGCGCCACCAGCGCGCCGGGATGCTCACCGCTGCCGATCGGCAAAACGATGTACTGCTTGCCGTCGTGCATGTAGCTCATCGGGGCGCTGTTGGTCGGCGCCGGGATGTCGACCTGGGCGATGCGCTCACCGGTTGCCTTGTCGTGGGCATACAGCACGGGCCTGGCACCGCGGCCCTCGGCGTAAATCAACAACGTCTTGGTGATGATCTTGGTGGCGTGTGACGGGCTGCCGGTGTTGCCGACGTCGACGCCTTCCAGCAGGCGATGGTTCTTGATCCGATCCGGTGTCTCGCCGTTGGGAATAAACCACAGGGTCTCACCGGTATTCAGGTCGATCGCGGTAATGCGACCGTATGGCGGCTTGAACAGCGGCAGCCCCTGGACGCCGCGCACACCTCCGGGCGACGCGGCGGCCCACTCCATGATGGTCGTGCCCGTGGGATTCGCGGCACGCGCGTCGAGCTCGGCGCCCGGCACGAGGTTCGGGGCCGAGCAGGCCTTCACCGAGGCCACGTAAAGAATCCCGGTCTCCGGATCGACGGCGGCGCCGCCCGGGATGTTGGTACCACCGCCGCTGCCCGGGCAGTGTACGGAGGCTTGCTTGCCAAGAACGTTGCCACGCTGCAACGGCGGCAGAAACAGCGGCCCAATCTGGTAGTTGCTGATGATCTCCTCGGCCTGGGCACGGAGCTCGGGCGTGAAGTCAATCAGGTCGCCGGTGGTCAGGCCCTGCATCTCGTATGCCGCCGGTCGCGTCGGAAACGGCTGCGTCGGCGACGTCTGCTCGCCCGGTACCAACGACTGCGGCACCGGCTTTTCCTCGATCGGCCAGATCGGCTCGCCGGTTTCGCGGTTCAGCACGTAGGCGAAGCTCTGCTTCGTCGCCTGCACGAGCAGCGGCACGCGCTCGCCGTCGATGGTGACGTCGACGAGGTTGGGCGCGGTCGGGTTGTCGTAGTTCCAGATGTCGTGGTGCACCGTCTGGAAGTGCCAGCGCCGCTCGCCGGTCTGCACGTCGAGCGCGATGATGCTGGTGGCGAACAGGTTGTTGCCGGGGTGGAAGCCGCCCCAGAAGTCGTTGGTCGGCGGGTCGGTGGCGAAGTACACCAGGCCCAGCTCAGGATCGGCCGACAGCGGTTCCCAGGCCGAGACGTTGCCGGTGTACGACCAGGCGTCGTTTTCCCAGGTCTCGTGGCCGAACTCGCCCGGCTGCGGGATGACGTGAAAGATCCATTTGAACTCGCCGCTCTTAGCGTCGAAGCCCATCACGTGGCCCGGTACGTTTTCGCGGCGGGTCTCGTGGTAGCCCTGCTCGTGGCTGTTGCCGATCACGACGACACCGTTGACGACGATGGGCGGTGACGAGTTGGTGATGTAACCGGTTTCGAGCGGCAGGCCGTTGTACGGGTCGTAGTCGTAGCCGAAGTTCTCGAGCAAATCGACGGTGCCCTCGTTACCGAACTCCTGCACCGGGTACCCGGTCCGGGCATCGAGCGCATGGAGGAAGAAGGCGGGCGTGATCACGTAAATGCGCCCCTGCCCGTCGACCTCGTCGTAGGCGACGCCCTTGCCGTAATTCTTGCGCATCGAGTACTCCCAGCGCGGCGTGTAGGGCTCGCGGAAAGTCCACAACGTCTCACCGGTGCTCGGATCGACGGCGATCACAGTGCGACGCTCGCCGGCAACCGTGTACAGCACGCCGTCGACGTAGATCGGCGTCGATCGCAGAATGTTGTCGACGCTGCGGCCGAAGTTGTCGCCGCGCCACACCCAGGCGACCTCGAGGTCAGCGAAGTTGTCGGCGTTGATCTGGTCGAGCGGTGAATAACGGCTGCTGGTAGCGTCACCGCCCCAGTGGGTCCACTCCTCTGCGGCCCGTCCGCTCTGCGCTCGCTGCGCCGGCGCCGCCACCAGCGACGACGCACACAGCGCGGCGATCGCCACGGTGAGCACACCCAACCCCGCGCACCGACGAATACGTCCGATCATGTTCATCCGACCTTCCTTTGAGGAGCCCGCCACCCTCGGTGCAGCGCGCTCTCCGTTCAGCAGGGTGCTGAAAACTCCCGGGTCGCCGTGACCGACACCCTGTCGGGATCTTCGAATTCAGCTCGTGGCGTCGGATGTTATTCCAGATCAGAAGTTGATCACCAGCGAAGTGGAGAAGGTGGTGTCGAGTTTTTCCTTGGGAAGGATGATCTCGCCGATGACCAGGCCGACGTCATTCTCGAGGTCGATGTCTTCGAGGGCCGGCAGGTTGCGGTAGAGCAACCGTAGCCCGGCTTTCAAGGCCACGGTATCGGTGATCGACACGGTGACCGAGTTGTACCAATCGGTACGGATGTCGTTGCCGGTCTCGAGGCTGCCGTCGAAGGTCAGCTCGCTATCGACACGCGTGCTCTCGACCACCTGGGCCGACACGGAATAGTAGAGCCGGTAACCGACGAAATCGTTCTCGCCCTCGAGGTCGAGATCCTCGAGCGTGTAGTTGAAACCCCAGTTGGTGCGGAACGTCAGCTCATCGCGTTCAATCCAGTTCTTGCCGACGCCACCGGAGAGGACGAACTGGCGGTTGATGTTGGCCGGCTCGTCGCGCATCGTGTCCCAGCTTCCGTACCAGTAC
>CBDUXW010000491.1:0-2656 GCA_965371275.1 uncultured bacterium
TCCTCTTCTTCCTCTTCTTCGACCGGGGGACGACCGGGAATGGCGTCGACGCCGCGCCGCCCGCTCGGCCGGCCGCCGTCGCGGCCGCCGCCGAAGAACCCGCCGAAGCCGCCGCCGCCCATCGCCACGCGCAGCAGCGGACCGCCACCGCGGAAGTAGACGGCGGTATCTTCGTCGAAACCGTAGGTGATCGGGCTGCTTGCGTCGGTGACCTTGGCGTTGAATACGGCGCCGCGGACCTGCAGATCGGGCGGCACCGAATCAGCGACGACGTAGCGGGTCATCCCCGATGCGATCGCGAAGTTCGTCGAGTCGGTCATAGTCAGAAGCAGCCCTCCGGATTCAACGAATTCGATGAGGTGGGACAGCCCCTCGTAACCGAGACCCCGACGGATATCCGGTGTGGAGTCGATGACGCCCAGGTTCGGCGTCAGCTCGGTCTGCTCCCAGGGTATCGGGTGCTCGCCCTCGCCCTCGCGGCCGTTCAGGATCCGCAGGAAGTTGCCGAATCCGGGGCCCATGATGATCGCGTCCCAGCGCGACCCGAGATCGGCGATGTCGCGCGCGTCGTGGGTCGAGATGTAGTCGAAAGGAATCGCGAGCTCGTCGAGCATGGCTCGATACCAGCCTTCGCTCTGCGTGTTGAACCAGTTGTGCAGCAGCGCGATGCGCGGCACGCCGACCGTGTGGGTGGGGACCACCGGAGCGGTTGCCGTCGCCTTCACCATGATGCCGAGGTCACGTGCCGTCGCCTCGACCTGTGAGCGGGCGCTGCCGCCGACGATCAATGTGCCGGCCGGAAAGGACTCTCCGTCGACCTCGAAAGTCTCTTCGGCGGCCTGCATCGCTACGTCGGCCAATCGGAAGCGCAGCGTCGCCAGCTCAGGCTCGCCGTTGGCCTTGATCAAGAGGGTGCTGCCGGTGCCGACGGCAGCGCCCCCGATGGCGTCTATGCCGCCTTGGGGCGACACGTCGCCCGCGACCAGTGTCATGTCGACGTCGAGCAAGGAGGTGTCCGTTACCCGGTAGGTCCCAACGTTGAACGTGGCGCCGAGAGTCCAGCCGGTGTCGTCGTAGGGGCTCGGATCGCGCGGGTTGTAGTACTGGAAGTCCATCAGCATATCCGGCAGCCGGCTGTAGGGCTGATCCATGCGGATCACGTAGCTGCCCGGCGCGAATTCCATCTCCTCCATCGAATCGTCGGGTGAAAACCCGGCTTCGATGGTGACCGGATCGTCGAGCCGGTGAATCTCGATCTTGTGCTTGCGGAACAAATTGATAAGGCGGGCGCTGAGCAGCGGCCGATCGCCGTCTGCCGGGATCACCCAGGCTGCCGGCCCCTCGGTATGCGCCTTGTCGATCGTCCGCTGGCTCTTGACGTAGTAGCTGCGCAAGAAGCGCTCCTTGTTTTCGGCGACGTTGTGCATGCCGGTCAACAAGGCGCTCTGCATCAGGTTGGTGTTGTTGCGCAGCGACCACATGACCTTTTCTTCCGGCGGGTTCATGCGGAACCAGTCGCGCCGGGTCTGGCCGCCGACCGTGCGCTCTCGTGTGTCGGGCGTGCGGTTACCGAAGGTCTCGTAAAAGCGGCCGATCGCGTTGCGCCCCAACGCCGCGTACATCATGTAGTTCGTCGCCCAGCCGTCGAAGAAATCGAAAGTCCACACGCCGGGTACGTTCCAGAGGTTCATTTGCCGAACCTCGTGCCAGGCCATTTCGGTCCATTCCTCGGTGACGATCGGATCGAGCCAGGGGTTGTAGGGCCCGTGGCCGGTCATGATGTAGAGGAACGGCACCGATTCATGCAGGTCGTGCATCACCTGCGGGTGATATTCGTCGAAGACGTCGATGGTCTGGGTGGATAGCGACAGCAGGAGGCCGATGCCGTCGCGATTGTTGTCGTGAGCCACGTACTTGCCCCAGTACAGCAGCGAAGGCTCCGTTCGATCGGGGTACTGCTGCCAGTAGCGCACGATATCGACCATGCGCTCGCGACCGTCGACCTCGACCACCGGGGTGAGCAACACGATCGAGTTGTTGCGGATCGTCTGGAAGAACGGCCGCTCGTCGACCGCCAACCTGTACACGAGCTCCAGCATCATCTCCGGCGGGCCGGTCTCGCCGGCGTGCAGGCCGCCGAGCGCCCAGTACATGGGCTTTGCTTGTTGAATTACCGACTCGGCCTCGGCCTCGTGCAGGGTCCGTGGGTCGGCCAGACGCGCCGTGAGCTCCTTGTAGTGATCGAGGTTGGCGATGGTCTCCTCGTCGGAGATCACCACCAGCAAGCGCTCGCGATTTTCTTCGGTCATCCCCATGGAGACGACCTCGACGCGCGGCGAGGCGGCGGCGACGGCCCTGATGTAAGCGTGGACGTCGGCGGCGTAGCTCAAGTGGTCACGGCCGCCGGCGATATGCCCGTTGAAGTCGAGCGGCGTCGGCACCGTATCCGAAGCCGGCAAGAATTCGACCAGCGGCGTGAGGAACCGTTCCTCGGTCGTGTCCTCGAGGATGCCGGCGGTGTACGCCTCGTCGACAGGCTGGCGGTTCTGCACACTCGACGCTGCCTGGCGCGTCTGTCCGGCGGCGGGTGAGGCAACGGTAACCAGGGCGAGCGCTACACCCGCGGCCGTGGCGGTGAGCGCCAACAGGCGCGCAT
>CBDUXW010000492.1:0-2651 GCA_965371275.1 uncultured bacterium
ACCCGATCCCGCCCAGCAGGTGGGCATAGTTGGCGCGGACGTGGTTCGGGTTGCCGCCGCCGTCGTGCTGGCGGGCGTATTCGATCTCGTAGTGCAGCGTCGCGGCGCTGCCCACGGCCCTCCGGCCGGCGAACTCGAAGCCGAAAGAATTCGTCGACAGCCCCTCGAACGCTTCATCGCTGTAGTCGAGCAGATAGCCGTAGGCGTTGAGCTGCCCGACCCCACCGAGGTCGATCGAGCCGTGCAGGAAGTGGCTCGCCATGTCCACCTCGTCGCCGAAAATTCGATAGGCGCGGTCGGTGAACGAATAGCGCAAGCCGACATCGCCGACCGACTGGTTGACGATGTTGAAAGCGCGAAAGGTTTGGTGGTGCTGTCGCCATCCCACCGCGCCGACGAAACGCTGGTCATCAATGTTGATTTCCTGGCGACCGACCTGCACGTCGGTATCGTGCCCCTGATACCGGAATAGCACCTGATTGATCGAAGTGCCGGCAGGATCGGCCACTACCGGTCGATCCGTTACACCGTTGCCGCGACCGCCCCTGCCGACGTCTCGGTACCAGTCGTCGCCGAGCTCGACAACGTTCTCGGCCTCGATGAAGAACGAGAACCCGCGCAACGGCGCGGTGCGGTAATGGAACGCCGTACGCAGCGTCGAAGCGTGGGCGTTTTTCTCGAGGTTGTCCTGGTCAACGAACTCATAGCGGTAGCGGAGCACCAGGTGCGGTGTGCCGCGCTTGAACGCGTCGACGACCCCGGTTACCTCGCCCTCATCCTCCGCCTGCTGGGCGATCGCCACCGGGGCGACAAGAAACACTGCGACAAGCACCAGCAACGTTGTGACGACGCTACATCCCACCGCGGCTCGAACAGGCGCCTCGGATGCTCTCCGGAACACGGCTGACCTCCGATTCTCGAGTCGACGAGATCGCGATTCCGATCGCGTCGCTCAACATCGAAAACGGAGCGCCACCCGCGTCCGCTCTCCCTTGAATGATCCCAAATAGGATATCAAGGTCGGAGTTGTTTGTCGCGCCCGATTTACTCCGGTTTGCGGAAACTCAGAAGCATCCGGTCGGACATGTAACGCGGCCCGAAGGCAGCGTACACGGTGTAATCGTCATCGTCGCGCCGCAGGATGTCCGAGCTGTCGACGAGCTCGAAGCCGACGCTGCCGAGCTGCTCTTCCACCAGGCCCTCACCGACCCGATGGATCGTCATGTCGTGGCCGGTCTCTCGATTGTTGCGCACCTCCACGATCCCGGCGATGCCGCCGGGCTTGAGCACACGGCTCATGTTGGCCACCAAGCCCTGCCAGTCTTCAACGAGGTGATACTCGCGGACCAAGATGATGAAATCGGCGGAACCGTCGGCAATGTCGGCGAACGAACCGACGATCTCCACATTGCCGGCCTCATGAAGATCGCCGGCATCGATGCGTGCCTGGAGACCCTCATTGCCGCGCTCGGCTATGACCTTGCCCGTGGAACCGACGACGTCCGAGAGGAGATAGCTGTTGTAACCGCTGCCGGCGCCGACGTCGATGACCGTTGCGCCCTCGACGATGCCGAGGAACGCGTACACCTCCAAAGGCTTCGAGTACTCGTCGCGGTCGACCTCGTCGGCGCGGGTCGGCACATCTTCGCCGGCCGGGTGAACATGCTCGCCCTCGCCCTCAGCTTCGTCGTGCTCGTCGCCGCCGGCCTCGTGCTCGGCGGCATCAGCCATCTCGCCGCCGTCCGTATCGCCGTCCTCGGCGGTGGCACAGCCGACAGCCGGCGCCACAGCAAGGGCCAGTACGAACATCCAGGCCAGCAAGGTCCATCCACTCGAATTCCCGATATTGGTTCTCTGCACGCGTCGCGTCTCCGGTTGGCAGATGAAAGGGTCGTCCTCTGTACTGCGAGGCGACAACATAATAGACAGGTCCGGTGCGTCGAGAAAGGTGTCGGCGGTTTCGTCGGCCCGCAGGGCCGGCTAACGCCCCAATTCCGCCTGGATCTCACGTAGCTGCGACTGCACCATCCGGGCGTTTGCCGGGCCCATGCGCAGCAAGTGCTTCTGCCCCGGGCTGAGCGCTTCCAGGCTCGCGTCGCGAAACTCCCAGAAAACCGTGCCACGTCGAACCTCGATGTAACCATCCGGAACGGGGGTCGAAGCCAGGCGGTTCATCGCCGTATCGAGCGCCACTCGGAACTTGCCGTCCGGATAGCCGAGATTGCGGTAGGCCTCATCGAACAATGGCTCGAGCTGACGATAGACCTCAGCGGTTCGATTGGGGTCGAGCGACGCGAAGACGCCGGTGATCCACGTATAGCGCTCGAAGCTCGCCGGATCGATAACGACGCGCCCTTCCCGTTCGGCGATCGCAAACAGCTCCTCGGGCTCCAGGTACTCGACCACGCTGCGCGGGCTCTCGCCGTTGGCAATGGCGACGACGGCGGTCACGAAGGTGTCGATGACTCCCTGCGTGGCGAGCGCATCAGCCAGTCGCGGATGGGCTGACAACGTCTCGATCATGCCGCGCACCATGTTGCCGCTGTCGGCCAGCGGCGGCAGGATGATCGCTACCCGTTCCGGTTCGGTAACGATGGGCTCGACCTCGACGGGCGGTGCGTCCCAGGGACTCTTCCCCGACTCCAGATACG
>CBDUXW010000493.1:0-2650 GCA_965371275.1 uncultured bacterium
CCCTTCGAGCTGCGTCACGTGCGACTCGCCTCACTGAGCGACGACCAGCTCGCGAAACTTTCGCGGGCCGCGCACCTGTTCCTCTCGCTCGCGGAGATGCAGGCGGTGCGCGACCACTTCGCCGAAATCGGCCGCGACCCGACCGACCTCGAACTCGAAACCCTCGCCCAGACATGGTCGGAGCACTGCGTCCACAAGACGCTCAAGAGCGCCTATGAATACCAAGGCCCCGACTTCGGCAAGCCCGGCCGCATCACCGCACGCTTCGAAAACCTCCTCAAGGATACCATCGTCAAGGCCACCAGAGACCTGAACCGCGACTGGTGCCTGTCGGTCTTTGTGGACAACGCCGGCGTTATCGCATTCGACGACGAATTCGGCATCGCCTTCAAGGCGGAGACCCACAACCACCCGTCGGCCATCGAGCCGTACGGTGGCGCCGCGACCGGCATCGGCGGGTGCATTCGCGACGTCATGGGCTGCGGGCTCGGGGCCAAGCCGATCGCCTCGACCGACGTCTTCTGCGTCGGGCCGCCCGACTTCGACGCCAAACGCCTGCCCAAAGACGTGATTCATCCGCGGCGGGTGCTCAAGGGTGTGGTCCGCGGCGTGCGCGATTACGGCAACCGCATGGGCATCCCGACCGTCAACGGCGCGATCTACTTCGACGAACGCTACATCGCCAACCCGCTCGTGTTCTGTGGCTGCCTCGGGCTGATCCAGCGCGATCGCATCGATAAGGAAGCGCGGCCCGGCGATCGAATCGTCGTCGCCGGCGGGCGAACCGGGCGCGACGGTATTCACGGCGCCACCTTCTCCTCGGCCGAGCTGACCGACCAGCACGCCGACGAGTTTTCCCATGCGGTGCAGATTGGCAACGCCATCGAGGAAAAGAAGGTGCTCGACGCCCTGCTCATCGCCCGCGACTACGAGGGCGGCTGCCTCTACTCGGCCGTCACCGACTGCGGCGCCGGTGGACTGAGCAGCGCTGTCGGCGAGATGGGTGCCGAGATCGGCGCCAACGTCGAGCTTTCCGATGTGCCGCTCAAGTACGCCGGACTCCGCTACGACGAAATCTGGATTTCCGAGGCGCAGGAGCGCATGGTCTACGCCGTGCCGCCGAATAACCTGGACAAGTTTCTCGCGGTTTGCGCGGCCGAGGAGGTCGAAGCGACAGTCATTGGAACGTTTACCGACGATCGCAGGCTGCGCGTCCACTATCGCGGCGAGCTGGTCGGCGAACTCGATATGGGCTTCCTTCATGAAGGCGTGCCGCAGACCAGATTGAAGGCGGTTTGGTCGGATGAGCCCGCCGGTTCGACGCATCCCCCTGAGCCGCAGGCTTCAGCCTGCGCGGCGCCCGCAGACACCAATGAACGCCTGCTTACAGCGCTCGGCGAACTCAACACCGCGTCGAAGGAATGGGTCATTCGCCAGTACGACCACGAAGTTCAGGGGCGCAGCGCCCTCAAGCCGCTGGCCGGACCGGGGGTCGGACCATCGGATGCCGCGGTCCTGCGACCCCGATACGACAGCAACCGCGGCATCGCGGTCGCGTGTGGTCTTTGCCCGGAACTCGGCGACGTCGACCCGTATTGGATGGCCGTTTGTGCCATCGACGAGGCCCTGCGCAACGTCGTGTGCGTCGGCGCCGACCCGAACCGCATCGCCATACTCGACAACTTCTGCTGGCCGAAGGTCGACAACGAACGCTCGCTCGGGGCGCTGGTGCGCACCTGCCGCGGTGCGTACGACGCGGCCGTCGCCTACGGGCTGCCTTTCGTTTCCGGAAAAGACTCGCTCAACAACGAGTTCTCGATGAGCGAGGCCGAGGCGGCACGGACGGGATTTTCACAGAGCATCGCCATTCCCTACACGCTGCTGATCAGCGCGGTCGGTATCGTCGAGGACATTGGGCAGTGCGTGTCGATGGACCTGAAAACGCCGGGCCATCTGCTCGTGGTCGCGTCAGCCCCGGTCGATCGCCGCGGGCTGGAAGAGGCGAAGGCGTTGCACGACCGCGTGTCGGGTTTGATTCGCAGCGGCAAGGTGCATGCAGCGCATGATGTGAGCGATGGCGGGTTGGCCGTCGCCGTCGCCGAGATGTGCATCGGCGGTGCATGCGGCGCAACGATCGGAATCGACGAGAACGCTTACGCCGACGAACTATTCCGCCCCATCGCCTCGACCTACGTGCTCGAAATGAGCGATGCCGATGCGAAGGCGAGCGGCTTTTCCGTCATCGGCACTGTTGAGAAGGAGCCACGACTTCGGATGACAGCACCACGCGGCGTGGACTTGGATTTACCCGTTAGCCGATTGTCGGATGCGTGGCGCGCACCCCTGGCGAGCGGAGGAGGACACTAGCCGTGGCTGACGTACCGGTTTTGGTTCTGCGATGTGCGGGCATCAACTGCGACGAAGAGGTGATGCACTGCTGGAAGATCGCGGGGGCGTCGCCGACGCTCATGCACATCAACGAGCTGGCGACAAACCCGAACGTCATCGACGACTACAAGATCGTCACGATCCCCGGCGGTTTCAGCTACGGCGACGACATCGCGGCCGGCCAGATCCTCGCCCAGCGCATCATGCACGAGTCGGCCGATGCCATGCGGCGACTCGTCGAGCGCGGCGGCGGCATCCTCGG
>CBDUXW010000494.1:0-2646 GCA_965371275.1 uncultured bacterium
GATTTCGACTTCGGCTCGGTCGGCCAGGCGGATGGCGTCGTGCAGTTCGCGGCGGCCTACAACCCGACCTTTATCGATACCGATGGCGCCGCCTTCGGCCAGTTCTCGGGCGTCACCATATCGGAGGCGGGGCTGGTGACGGCCTTGTTAGGTGCCGGGATGGGCGCCGCCGCGGCCGTCGCGCTCAACCGCTTCCTGGAAACGATGCTGTACGAGGTGAGCGGCACTGACCCCTACGTCTACCTCGCCGTCGCCGCCGGCGCCCTCGTCGTCGCGGCGCTGGCCTGCGCGATCCCCGCGCACCGGGCAACGCGAGTGGACCCTGTGCGGGCGCTGCAGAGCGAGTAACCTGCCTCCGTAGACCATACTATAAATTCCGAGATATAATATCGGCGACGAGCCGCTCACGGTGGTGCGGAACTACCTGCTACCTCCGCGGCTCGCATCCTTGTTGCTCCCCGCGCGAGGAGAAAGACGGATGCTCGACAACCTGTTACAGGATCTGCGCTACGCAGTTCGTACCCTCCGCAGATCTCCCGGGTTCACGGCGGTCGCGGTGCTGACGATCGGCGTGGGAATCGGCGCTAACACGGCCATCTTCAGCGTCGTCCAAGCGGTTCTGCTGCGGCCGCTGCCTTACGCGGAGCCCGATCGGCTGGTGTTCGTACGCGGCGAGCTGCGCAGCCGCGACGTCTTCAACTGGCCCATCTCGCCACGCATCCTGCTCGACATGCGCGAGCGTTCGACGTTGATCGAAGGCTTCGCCGGCGTCGCGAGCGGCCGCGGCACTTTGATCGGGGGCGAGGGCGACCCGGTGCAACTGGAATTCGCCAGCATCACACCGAACTTCTTCTCCGTGCTCGGTGTTCGTCCAGCGCTCGGCCGCGACTTCACCGAGGAAGACGCCGCTCCTTTGGCGGACGACGCCGACCCCGACACCGTGCCACCGGCCACCGTGATTCTCAGTCACCGCCTCTGGCAGAGCCGCTTCGGTGGTGACCCGGAGATCATCGGCCGCAGCGTTCAGCTCGGCGGCGGCGACGTGGAGATCATCGGTGTCATGTCGGAGGACTTCAGGCTTTTCCTGTCGGCGGATACCCGGTTCTCGACGACGGTCGACATGTGGTTGGCGCCGCGTTTCGATCTGGTGAATGCGGACCGCCGCAACGCGGCGTTCGAGGTCGCCGGACGCCTCGCGGACGGGGCAACGGTGGCTCAAGCCCAAGCCGAGATGGACACGGTCGTCGCATTCATCCACGAGGTCAACGAAGCGTCCAGAGGCGCCGGCTACAATCTGCGCGTCGCCCCCATGCAACGGGACGTCACAGCCCAGGTGCGCCCCGTCGTGCTGGCGTTGTCGGGGGCCGTCGGTTTCGTATTGCTGATCGCATGCGCCAATGTTTCGAACCTGCTGATGGTGCGGGCCTCTGCGCGCGGCGGCGAGATTGCCGTTCGATCGGCGATGGGGGGCAGCCGATCTCGACTGATTCGTCAGCTTCTGACCGAGAGCGTTCTGCTGGCGTCGCTCGGTGCCGCCGTGGGCTTGCTGCTGGCGCTCGGCGGGATCGACGCCCTCATGGCGCTCGGACCGCCGGAATTCCCCGGCATGGACGCGGTGGGCATCGACGCGACGGTCTTAGCGTTCACCCTCATGACTTCGATCGCAGCAGCGCTGGTTTTCGGAACGCTCCCTGCCGTGCAGGCGTCGCGCGAACGGATCGCTGAGGTCCTGAAGGATCGTGGCCGCTCATCGGCTCTGGCCGGCCGAGGGGTTTTCCGCAACGCGATCATCGTCGTCGAGGTTGCTCTCTCGGTGGTGTTACTGATCGGAGCCGGCCTCATGGTGCGGAGCTTCGTGGAGCTGCAGCGTGCCGAGCCGGGGTTCGATACCGAGAACGCCCTCACCTTCGAGTTGCAGCTCACCGGCAACGAGTATGGGCGGGACCGGCGCATCGCCTTCGTAAACGAGCTGCGCGAGCGGCTGGGCGGATTGCCGAGCGTCGAGGCCGTGAGCGCTGCCAACGCCCTGCCGCTGCACGGTCCCACGGCTCTGGGGCGTTATGGAACCGAGGAGGCCCTCAACGACGACTCCCTCTACGGTCAGAGCGATTATCGCTACGAGCATCTCGACTATTTTCGCGCCATGGGAACACGGCTGCTGGCGGGTCGAGTTTTCGACCAGGCCGATTTTGCCGGCGACGGAGCGCCGGTGGTCTTGGTGGATGAGTTGCTTGCCGACCGCCTGTGGCCGGAGGAGAGCGCTATCGGAAAAACGCTGGTGATCCGCCGAGGGCCCGAGCCCGAACGGGTCGAGGTGATCGGCGTCGTCGAACATCAGCGGTCGGCGTCGCCCGCCATCGACAGCAAAGAGACGGTTCACTTCAACGCCCGCCAAGTCGGCGACCCGAGAACGCTCCAGTGGATCATTCGTGCCCGCAGCGACCCGGCCAGCCTCGGCGAACAAGTGCGTGCACAGGTGGCGGCGATGGATCCGTCGCTGCCCGTGAGTAAGCTTCGCACGATGGCCGCCGCAGTCGATGAAGCAATGGCGCCCACCCGCTTCGCACTGGTCGCGATCACCGTGTTCGCATCGCTGGCGATGGCGCTGGCCTCGGTCGGCCTGTACAGCGTGCTCGCCTACGTCGT
>CBDUXW010000495.1:0-2626 GCA_965371275.1 uncultured bacterium
GGAGGGGGGCGTGGCGGCTTCGGTCGCGGCGGCGCCAACCGCTTGCCGCGCGACCAGTTCCGTTTCAATTGGAGCTCACCTTTGATCCTGTCGCCGCACGCCTCGACGGCCATCTACTTCGCCGGCAACCACGTGTTCAAGAGCACCGATCGCGGCGATACCTGGATGATCATCAGCCCCGACCTGTCGTACAACGATCCCGAGTCCACGGATTCGGAGAGCGGTGGGTTGACGCGCGACGTCACCGGGGCCGAGACCCACGCTACCGTCATCACGATCTCGGAATCGCCCATCGCCAAGGGGCTCATTTGGGCCGGCACCGACGACGGTCGCGTCCAGGTAACCCGCGACGACGGCGCCAATTGGAGCGACGTCCGCGCCAACGTTCCCGGAGCACCGCGGGGATTGTGGGTGAGCCGTGTCGAGGCCTCGCGGTTTGTCGAGGGGCGGGCGTACGTGAGCTTCGACGGCCACCGCAGCGACAATTTCAACGCCTGGGTGTTTCGTACTGACGATTATGGACAAACCTGGACAAACATCGGCGCCGGACTCCCCGATGAGCCCGTCTACGTCGTGCGCGAAGATCTCAAGAATCCGGATCTGTTATTCGTCGGTACCGAGTTCGCCGTGCACGCCACGGTCAACGGCGGCGCGAGCTGGGGGCGCCTGATGAACGGCATGCCCACCGTGCCGGTGCACGACCTGGTGATTCACCCCCGCGACGGTGATCTCATTGCCGCCACCCACGGGCGCAGCATCTGGATTCTTGACGACATCTCGGCGCTGCAACAGCTCAATGCCGATGTCGTGTCAGCCGACGCTCACATGTTCGACAATCGGGTGGCGACACAGTGGCGCGGCATCAGCCGGGGCGCCACGCGCGGCCACAAGCTTTTCATGGGTCGCAACCCCTTGACCATCGACCAGCAGCCGCCGGGAAATTCGCCCAACGAGCTCGTCACCCGTGCGGCAATTCACTTCTATCTGCGCGAGGCCCCGGACGACGGCGTGCGCCTGGAGATCAGCGGCATCGGCGGTGACCCGACGTTCGAGACCAGCATCGATGCGGCCGCCGGCATCAACCGCTACTACTGGTCGATGCGCTTTCCGCCGGCCGAGGGTCAAGAGGCGGGTGCCCAGCAAGTCGGTGGCCGTGGCGGCCGAGGCGGTCGCGGTGGCGCCCGGGGCGGCGGTGGTTTCGGCGGCGGTCGCGGCGGCGGACCGCAGGCGGAGCCCGGAACGTATCTGGTCAAGCTGACGATCGGCGACGAAACCTACTCGACCACGCTCACGATTCGTGCCGACCCGGAGGCATCGAAGATCCAGTAGCGAGCGCCGGAATCAGTCCTCGTTGCCGTCCTGAGATCGACGGTTCTGTTCCTCGATCTCGCGACTTTTGGCGGCGTACATGGCGGCATCGGCGCGCGCGATGATCTCCTCGACGGTCTCGCCCGGTATCCGATAAGCCTGGCCCAGGCTGAAGGCGATCGGGGCTTGGGTCGGCGCGTTGGCCATCAGGCGTTCGATGATGATGTCGAGGTTTTCGGGCGCCACGACCTCCACGAAGAGCGCGAATTCGTCGCCCCCCAGGCGCACGAGTACGTCATCGGAACGCTTGTTGCGGATCAGGAAGTGGGCGAAGCGCTGCAGCACGCGGTCGCCTTCTTCGTGGCCGTAGGTGTCGTTGACATTCTTGAAGTCGTCGAGGTCCATCATCAGGCAGCCGTAGAAGTAGCTGGGCCTTTCCATGACGGGGCGCTGGGCCTGCAGGTAGCGGCGGTTGTAGCAGCCGGTCAGCAGGTCCCGTACGCTGAGCTGCGCCAGCTGGGCCTCGAGGGTCTTGCGTTGGGTGATGTCGAGCAGCACGCCGTACAGGGCGAGCACCTCGCCGTCGTGCTTGCTCACGTGACAGGTGTCGAGGACGGTGACCAGCCCGCCGTCGAGGCGGTGCATGTCGATCTCGAACTCACTGACGGCGCCGCGCTTTACGACTTCCTGTTCGAACTTCTTGCGCCGCTCCGCATCGACCCACAGGTCGTGCTGCTCGAGGTCTTCGAGCCGCTCGGCGCCGAGCATGCTGAGAAACGCCGGGTTGGCGTCGACGACCGTGCCGTCCAGCGACGCTATGTAGGCGCCCTCGGCCAACGTGTCTATGAGGGCGCGCAGCGTCTCCGGGTCCTTCAGCGATACCGGAATACGGCGGCGACGGTCAGCCTCCGCTTCGATCTGTTCGTTCCCGTTATCGTCCATGGCTCGGAATTTCAAAAAGTCGGGGTGAGAGGATTTGAACCTCCGGCCCCCTGCTCCCAAAGCAGGTGCGCTTCCGGACTGCGCCACACCCCGATGTAGTCCCCAGGATACCTACCCGCATCCCCGGCAGCCAATTGAATTCCGATGCTCGTGCGTTAAGCGGCACGCCACGTGCGTAGGAACGCCGCCATGTCGCGTGCCGCGACGCCTCGATGGGAGCGGGCCGATTTTTCCTCCCGGCTCAGCTCCGCAAACGTTCGACCCAGCTCCGGTACCAGAAAGACCGGATCGTAGCCGAAGCCGCCGTTTCCCGTCGGCGACTCGCTGATCCTGCCGCTGCACGTTCCCGTGGTCTCGTACACCAGCTCACCATGAC
>CBDUXW010000496.1:0-2619 GCA_965371275.1 uncultured bacterium
ATGCCGAGTTCAGGCCAGAGGTCGCGGACCTCGAACAAGAAGGGCACGCCCAGCTAATTCGCGGCTTTTTTTCAGGCCAGACCGGCGGTCAGCGGCGTCGACGTGGCAAACACCAGATCGGCGTTTGTCGCGGCGGCGAGCGGGGCGGCCTTACGGGCAAACCGCCCGAACGCCAGAGCCCGCCGGGCGAAGCTCATCTCGTTGCTATACGGCTCGGGCATGCGAAGCACGCGGATACCGTCGACCTCGTATTCGTTGACGCCCGGACCCGTCGCCGCCGGGCGATCGCCGACGGCGTAGTCGCCGCAGATCATGGTGACGCGATGACCGGCCGCGATCAGCCGTTTGCTCATCTCGTAGGAGCGTGTGCCCGTCGCCCCCTTGGGCGTCGAGAAGTGTTGATGGATGTAGGCGACGTGCATCGTCAGGAGCTCACCGAGCAGGACGCCTCGGCGCGATACCATTCGACAAAACGTGCCAAACCCGTATCCAGATCCGTGTTCGGATCGTAGCCAAGGTCTCGCCGGGCGGCGGAAACGTCGGCGAAGGTTCGCGTCACGTCACCCGGCTGGAGGGGCAGGCGCTGGATCACCGCCTTCTTGCCGAGCGCCTTCTCGATGGCGGCGATGAGATCGCACAGGGCTACCGGTTGCGACTCGCCGAGGTTGTAGATGCGGTAGCCGTCGCATCGGTCCACGGCTTTCAGCACGCCGTCGATGATGTCGTCGATGTAGGTGAAATCACGCTGCATGGAGCCGTCGCCGAAGACGGGGATCGGCTCGCCCGCTTCGATCAGGCGGACGAACTTGTGGATCGCCAGGTCGGGGCGCTGGCGCGGGCCATAGACCGTGAAAAAACGCAGGCAGGTCACGGGCAGTTGGTACAGGTGGTGGTAGGTGTGGCAGAGCAGCTCGCCGGCCTTCTTCGTCGCGGCGTAGGGCGAAATCGGGTCATCCACCGGGTCGGATTCCGCGAACGGGATCTTCTTGTTGTTGCCGTACACGCTGGAGCTTCCGGCAAAAATGAGTTTGCAGTCACCCGCGAGGCGGCATGCCTCGAGCACCACGAGCGTACCGTGTACGTTGACGTCTTCGTACAGGATTGGCTGCTCGATGGACGGGCGAACGCCGGCCCGAGCGGCCAGGTGGACGACGGCGCCGACGGTGCCGCTGTCGATGACACTGTTGACGCGGTCCGAGTCGCGAATGTCGCCTTCGACCAGGGTGAAGCTCGGGTGGTCGGCGATGCTGCGCAGGTTGCGACGTTTGATTTGCGGATCGTAGAAGTCGTCGAAGTTATCCAAGGCGACGACGTCGTGGCCGTCGCGCAGCAACGCCTCGCACAAATGCGATCCAATGAATCCCGCGCCACCTGTTACGACGATGTTCATGGCTTCAAAAGTCAACAAGTCAACAAGTCGAAAAGTCGGGTGCCGCCAATGAGCCTCACCGGTGCATCAAGATGCACCCTACAAGAAACTCCGTCCCTCCGTCGCTTCGTCGCTCCGTCGCTTCCTCTACTGCGGTGTCATAGTCGGGCGTCCGACACACACGTAATGGAAGCCGTGGGCGGCCATCGTCTTGGGCTCGAAGAGGTTGCGCCCGTCGAAGACCACCTTTTGCTTCATCGCCTCACCCATGCGGTCGAAGTCAGGCGTTCGAAACTTCGGCCAGTCGGTGAAGATGACCAGGGCGTCGGCGCCCTGGAGCGTTTCGTAGCTGTCGTCGACCATCGCGACACGGTCGTCGAGCACCGCGGCCGCATTGGCCATCGCCTCCGGATCGTGTGCCCGCACGGTCATTCCGGCGTCGAGAAACATCCGGATCGCGTCGAGTGCGGGTGATTCGCGAACGTCATCGGTCCGGGCCTTGAAGGCCAGGCCCCAGACGGCCAGGCTCGTCTTGCCGCTTGCGGGGCCGAAATAGTCGATCACGCGTCGGGCGAAGATCCGCCGCTGCCTCTGGTTGGCGTCGTGCACCGCATGGGCGATGCCCATGGGCTGCTCGGTCTGCCGGCCCATTGAGGCCAACGCACAGACGTCCTTGGGGAAACACGATCCGCCGTACCCCACGCCGGGAAAGAGAAACGCGCTGCCGATGCGCGAGTCCGAGCCGATCCCGCGGCGTACGGCCTCGACGTCGGCGCCGAACTTCTCGCAGAGCCCGGCGACTTCGTTCATGAACGAGATCTTCGTGGCGAGCATGGCGTTGGCCGCGTACTTGGTCATCTCCGCAGAAGCCGGGTCCATCACGAAGATGCGCTCGTCGCGGCGCATGAAGCTGCCGTAAATTTCGCGCATGATCTCGACGACGGCCGGGCTCGTCGCGCCGATCACCACGCGATCGGGGCGGAGGAAATCCTCGAGTGCGGCGCCTTCCTTCATGAACTCCGGGTTGCTCACGTAGTCGAACGGGTGCTCCGTGCGCGAGGCGATGATCTCGCTGATCTTGGCGTGCGTGCCGACGGGCACGGTGCTCTTGTTGACGATGACGCGGTAGCCGTCCATGGCTTGTGCAATCGAAGCGGCTACGTTGATCAGTGCGGAGATGTCAGCAGAGCCGTCCTCGCCCTGCGGCGTACCCACCGCGGTGAAGATGGCCCGCGATCGCTTCACCCCAT
>CBDUXW010000497.1:0-2598 GCA_965371275.1 uncultured bacterium
CCAGCATCGGCCGAGTTTAGCAGGCGCTGAAAAACTCCCGGGGGCGCCGTTACGGGCGCTGCGGGGGCATATGTGAGGCTGCGTGACGCAAGAGACGCGGACCATACCGGATTCGTCAGCTACAAGGAGAAAGACCATGAAGAAGCTTGCAAGCGCCCTGGTCATGGCGATCGTGCTGTTCGTCGCGCTTCCCGCCCACGCCCAGATCAGCCACGGGGCGGCCAGCGCAGTGGGCAACGATGAGGTGTTCGTGGGCGAGCCCGGCAACCTGATCGAGCCGGGCATCGTGTACGTCTATCGCCCGGCATCGGGCGGATGGGACGAGGCGCAACAGCTAACGGCTTCCGACGCCACCGACAACGATGGTTTCGGACGCTCAATCGCCTTCGGCGGCGAATTCCTGATCGTCGGTGCTGATTCCGTTGGCGCCGCATATGTATTTCGGCTCGAGGGAGCCAATTGGACAGAGGTCGCCAAGCTGTCGCCGGGCCCCGGCGGCAGCGGCTTCGGTCGCGCCGTGGCGATAAGCGGCGACACCGCGTTGGTCGGTGCCCCCGATCGTAGCGGCGGCCGTGGCGCGGTGTATGTATTTCAGCGTGCCGGCTCGACCTGGAGCGCTGTTGCGACGTTGGAAGGCGATGGCACGGAGCAGTCTCCCGCCGCCGACACCGGCGAAATGATGGAGCGTCCGGAGGCGTTCGGCGCCGCCCTGGCTGTCGACGGCGACTGGGCGCTGATCGGTGCGCCGGGCGCGCCGGCCGATCTGTTTCTCGGCAATATGTTCAGCAGCGGCAACGCGTCGGGCAGCGCCTACATGTTCGAGCACGCCGGCAACGAATGGTCGCGCGCCGACAAGCTCACCGACCCGGACACCGCAACGTCGACGATGTTCGGCGCCAGCGTGGCGTTGCGCGGCGACGAGGCAGCCATCGGCGCGGAGGCAGCCGACAATTTCTCCGGCGCCGTGCATGTGTACCGTCGGGCCGGTGACGAGAACAACTGGAGCTCGGTGGGTCGCATCGCGGCGTTCGACGCGCGGCCGCGATCGAACTTCGGCGCCTCCATCGCCTGGGGTGACGACGAGCTCCTCATCGGCGCCCCCGGGGCCGGCACCAGCCGGCTCGAGGGCCGCGTGTATCGGGTGGCGCGAAACGCCGCCGGCGAGTGGTCTTCGGCAACCAAGCTCGGCACCGTGGGCTTGAAGTGGGGCTCGACGTACGGCGCCAGCGTCGCCATCGGCGGCAGTGTCGCCGTGGCCGGGCTGCCCGGTGATGATTACGGCGCCGGCAGCGCGGTGATCATGACCAGGGTCGACGGCGGTTGGGACCGCACCCGCGTACTCAGCGAGGCGCGCGGCCTGCCCGCGATTACCGGTGCCGAAGTGCCGTGCGTCGACGGCAAGGCAGGAATCTTTCCGTGCGAGAAGGTCGACCTCATTTCGTTCCTGCCGGTCAGCGAGATGGGTGGCGGCCGCGGCGTTACCACCAACGACCTGTGGGGCTGGACGGACCCGGAGACGAGCCGCGACTATGTCGTCATCGGCTTGCGCGACGGCACATCGTTCATCGACGTGACCGACCCGCTGTATCCCGTATGGGTTGGCAAGATGCCCAAGACCGCGGCCTCGCCGGCCAGCCTGTGGCGTGACGTCAAGGTGTACGGCGATCACGCGTTCGTGGTCGCCGATTCGTCGGGACCGCACGGCGTGCAGATCTTCGACCTCACGCGGCTGCGCGAGTTCAGCGGCACGCCGATGACGTTCACCGAGGACGCTCATTACGGCGGCGTGAATTCGTCGCACAACCTCAACATCAACGACGAGTCGAACTTCGCCTACGCCGTGGGCAACAGCTCCGGCGGCACCACATGCGGCGGCGCACTGCACATGATCAACGTCGAAGATCCGCGCAACCCGGCGTTTGCCGGCTGCTTTCAGCCGCCGGGTCCCGGCGGCCGTCCCGTGGGCACGCACGACACGCAGTGCGTCAACTACATCGGCCCCGACGAACGCTACCAGGGCCACGAAATTTGCTTCAGCTCGAACGGCCAGGCGTTTTCGATCGGCGACGTTACCGACAAGCGCAACCCGACGCCGATCGCCCTGGCGACCTACCCGAACCTGGCGTACACGCACCAGGGTTGGCTCGACGGGGAACACCGCTACTTCTACATGAATGATGAGGGCGACGAGGCAGCGGGTCTCGTCGACGGTACGCGGACACTCATCTGGGACGTCCAGGACCTCGAAGACCCGATCCTGGTGAACGAGTACATCACCGACAATCCCGCCACCGACCACAACCTCTACATCGTCGGCGACGTGATGTACCAGTCGAACTACCGCAGCGGGTTACGCGTAGTCGACATCAGCGAGCGTGAAAGCCCGTTCGCCCTCGGCTATTTCGACACCGTGCCGCTCGGCCCGGAAGACGGAATGGGCGAAATTGCGACCGGTGCGATCGGCTCGTGGAGCAACTACCCGTTCTTCGACAGCGGCATCGTGGCGGTGGCCAGTGGCAAGGAAGGCCTGTTCCTGGTCAGGCTGCGGCGGTAGGGCAGGGCGAGGCCGGGCTAGCCGGCTGCCGGCGTCACCGTGAT
>CBDUXW010000498.1:0-2574 GCA_965371275.1 uncultured bacterium
AGAACTCGCCCAGCATGTCGCGCAGCAGCAGGAACTTGGCCGCGTCCACCACGGCGTCCGGCCGCTTCCTGCTGCTCCTCTTCGGTCGGGTTGGTGGCTGCAAGCTTGGCGACCTGCGTCCAGCCGGAGCCGCTGCGCCGGAAGATATAGGCGGCGCCTTGGCGCTCGTTGTGACCCGTGGCGCCTACGACCACGAAATCGCCGCTCATATCGATGGCGCTACCGAAGGCGTCGTCCTCGGCGCCATCGCCGGCGTTCAGCGTACCGACCTCGGCCCACTCACCGCCGTCCTTGGCGAATACGTAGACCGTGCCGTTGCCCTCACCGCCGCCGATGAGAAGCATGTCGCCGTCGACGGCGAGCGCCCCGCCGAATCCATCGGCGTCCACGGCATCGGCTGCCACGAGCTTGCCGACTTCCTTCCAGCCGCCGCCGCTCGGCCGATAGACGTACACATAACCGGAGGAAATGCGGTTGCCGGCTTCGCCGACGAAGACTTCACCCTCACCAACAGCCACGGCGCGGCCGTAGCCCGACTGGGCCTGCGCCGGCGCCGCCAGCGCCAGGGCAATAGCGACCACAGCGAAAACGTTGCCAAACTTGCTCACGTGTCACCTCGATGAATCAGATGCCGCGCTTGCCGCGCGATGGCGCGCGGCGCCGGCATCGTCGTCAGCCGCAGATCGGCGGCGCGAATTGTCGTGGGGATTCGGTCAAGACACTGTAAAGAGTGTCGAATATCGGAGATTTCTTCAAGTCCGCCCAGCGGCCGATAGTGGCTCAGTTCGAACTGAGCCGCTGTCGAACGGCCGGCATGTCGACGCGCTTGCGGTGCGGCTACTGCCGCCGCACCACGCGACCACCCAGCATGACGAAGCTGACACGCCGCAATTCGGAGATGTCGGCCAAGGGGTTGCCGGGCACGGCAATCAGATCGGCGAGTTTGCCGGCCTCGATCGTGCCGATCTGATCCTCCTTGCCGAGCAGCTCGGCGTTCACCCGCGTGCCCGCTTGAATCGCCTGCATCGGCGTCATGCCGACCGAGACGAGCGCCGCGAACTCGCCGGCGCTGTTCACCACGGGCCAGCCGACGAAGTCGGTGCCGACGCCGATCTTGACACCAGCGCGCACCGCGGCGCCTACCTGTTCCTCGAATTGGCCCTGATATTTCCGCTGCAGCGCGACGGCCTTGCTGAGCGCCTCGCTCTCGCCTTGCTCTTCGATGAGGTATTCACCGATGTACATCGTCGGAATCAGGTAGACATCGTGCTCGCGCAGCATCTCGATGGCTTCGGCGTCGAGAAACGTACCGTGCTCTACAGAGCGCACGCCGGCGCGAATGGACTGCTTGATCCCCTCCGTGGCGTGGGCGTGCGCCATCACCGGCACGCCCAGGCGAGTCGCCTCGGCGACCAACGCTTCCAGTTCTTCGGGACTGAAGTGAACGAGTTGCGGGTTGTCGCCGGCCGACATGAAGGCACCGGTTACCAGTACCTTGATCCAGTCGCTGCCGAACTTGACCTCCTCGCGCACTGCTTTGCGAATCTCGTCGACGCCATCGACCACGCGCCCGTCGGCAACCACCCGATGTTCGGCACCGAGGAAGTTGATGTCGCCACCGCCGCCGGTGATCGACAGGTAGTGCCCGGCCCCCACAATGCGTGGGCCGACGAACAGTCCCTCGTCGATCGCTTTCTTCAGATCCAGGTGGGCGTAGAACACGTCGGCGTCGCCGGCAATGCGGATCATGGTCCACCCCGCCTGCAACATGTCCTGCACCACATGCAGTCCGCGCAACGCTTTGTACGCCGACGAGCGCCGCAGGTGGTCGACCTGGTAGTCGTCGGTGGCGATCAGCGGGTGGGCGTGGGCATCGATCAAGCCGGGCAGGCAGGTCGCCGAGCTCAGGTCGATGACCTCGGCGCCGGCCGGAACCGTCGAGCTGATGCTGACAATCGTCTCTCCCTCGACCACGACCACCGCCGCGTCGAGCGGCAGGTCGCTACGGCCGTCGATCAGGCGCCCGCAGACGATCGCGACGCGAGACACGTCTTGGATCAGCGACGCAGAGCCGGAATGCATCCCCGCCGGCGTCCCTGCTCCGGGCGCGGCAAGCATACTCGATGGGAGCAAACCGACCACCGCGACCACAATCGGTACAATCGTGCCGCGAGCGTTTCTACGAATATTCATCTTGTCACTACTTGCCTATTCGAGCTCCAGTTCGAGGCCCCCGGCCAACCCTGCGACGACGTTATAGACGACGGCCGTGATCGCACCGCCGATGAAGCCGAGGACTCCGTAGAAGATCGGCAGAAAAATGATGCCGCCAACGCCGAAGATCATGCCGAAAAACGCGTTGCCGTCGCCGGCGGCAGCAGCCAGCCCGGCGCCGAGCACACTCAGGAGCGCGAACATCGCGCCCAGGATCAAGCCGATGGCCGCGTACATCGCACCCATCAATTTCGCGCAAGAGGCTACGCCGATGCTCTTCAGGACCATTCGCAACTCCTCTCGGTTGGTGCCGAGGTGTGGTGCTATTCGCGGCAGGTCGCGCCGCGCTCCTCTTCGGGC
>CBDUXW010000499.1:0-2566 GCA_965371275.1 uncultured bacterium
CAGGTTGTTGTACGTAGGACACGGCTGCAGGATGTCGAGATACGACAGCCCCGGATGCTCGATCGCCTTGACGACGAGATCGACACACTGCTTTACGTTGTACGAGTAACCGCGTCCGATCCACGTAAACCCCACCGCCATAGCCATCATCAGCGAGTTGAGCTGGCCCTGGATGTTCGGTTCCGGAAGGCTCTTGGTCTGCAGCCCGAGCGGCAGCGTCGGCGCCGCTTGGCCCTTGGTCAGGCCGTAGACCTCGTTGTTCAACAGAACGTACGTCATGTCGACGTTGCGGCGTCCCGAGTGGACGAAGTGGCCGGCGCCGATGCCGAGGCCGTCGCCGTCGCCGCCGATGCCCACCACCGTCATCTCCGGGTTGGCGAGCTTGATGCCGGTAGCGAAGGGCAGCAAGCGGCCGTGCAGCGTATGCACGCCGTACACGGGGAAGTAGTACGGCGCCTTGCCGGAGCAGCCGATGCCGCCGACCACCGCCACCTTGTGAGCCTCGAGGCCGAGGCGGGCAAACGCCTGTTGGACGGCGCTGAGCATGCCGAAGTCGCCGCAGCCGGGGCACCAATCGTTCGGCTGCGAAACCTGAAAGTCTTTGGCGGTGAGCTTGCGGTCTTCTGTGGCGGTCGTCATGTCATTACTCGTTCGGGTTACGAAGAACGATTCTCTCTTCGTCCGTACCGGCCACGATCGTTTTGAGCGCCTCATACAGCCGGCGCCCGGCGATGGGGCGGCCATTGTATTTCACGACCAGATGGTCGCACTTGATGCCGGTGTGCTGGCGCACGACCTGGGCGAGCTGGCCCGAGAAGTTCGTCTCGACGGCCACCAGCGGCGACGCTGTGCTCAGCACTTCTTCCAATTCGGCGGGGAACGGGCTCATCAAGCGAACCTGGACTTGTCGCGCCGCGATACCGTCGTCGGCGAGACGCTCGATGGCCTCGACAACGCAACCTTTCGTCGAACCCCAGCTCAGAATCGTGAGCTCGGCGTCGGGATCGCCGTAGATCGTGAACTTCTTGTCGACCGGTATCTCGCGGGCCGCCAGCTCCATCTTGCGCATGCGCTTTTCCATCTGCTGCTCGCGCACGACCGGATCCTCGGTAACGCGACCGATCGGCGTGTGCTCGCCGCCGGTGAGCCAGTGCATGCCGCCGGGAGTGCCGAGCAGCGGTCGCGGCGATACGCCGGATTCGGTAACCGCGAAGCGCGGGAACGTTTCGTTGCTGTCGCCATCGGGATGGGCGATCTCGCCGCGCTCGATGGTGATCTTGTCGAGGTCGTAGATCGGAATCGTCTGCGTCTTGCTGGACAACGACTTGTCGAGGATGTGAATGACCACCGTTTGGTACCGCTCGGCGTAGTTGAACGCCTCGGCGGCGTCGTAAAACGCCTCTTCCAGGTTGCCCGACGACAAGACGATGCGGGGAAACTCGCCGTGCCCGGCGTTGAGGGCGAAAAGCAGATCACCCTGCTCGCTGCGCGTCGGCAACCCGGTCGACGGGCCGCCGCGTTGGTACAGGGTCACTACCAGCGGCACTTCGTTGATGCCCGCCCAGCCCAAACCTTCGGCCATCAGCGCAAAGCCCGGACCGGAAGTGGCGGTGGAGCTGCGCGCGCCGGTGAGGGCGGCGGCGGCCGCCATGGTGACGGCGGAGATCTCATCCTCTGTCTGCACCACGAGGACGCTGCCCGGCCCGCCGTTCTTGGTCGGGAACGTCTCGTGAGCTTCCAGATACACGCTCTCGTCGGTGGCCGGGCTGATCGGGTAGTAGCTCTGGAACGTCAGGCCGGCGGCGATCTTGCCCATGGCAACCGCCTGATTGCCGTTCAACAGGATGCGCGGCTCGCTCGGGCCCGGCGGGTCGAGGCGAAAATGGAACTGCGACGTGTCATATGTGTCGCGCACGAAGCTGTAGGCCAGATCGACGGCCGCGACGTTCATGTCGATGATCTTCTGGCGTCCCGGCCAGATCTTCTCGAGCGCCTCGTACACGTATTTGCGCTGGTACTCGACGAGCGCCAGCGACATCGCCACGGCGAGTGTATTCATGGTTCGAGCGGCCAGCGCCTGAGCGATGTCCAGCTCCTTCGCCAGCAGCTCGACGATGTTGGTGAAATCCGCCTCGTATACCTGCACGCCGCGCTGCCGCGCGTCCTCGATCACGCCGGCGGTGCTGGCCGGCAGGCCTTTGCTCTCGAGGTCGGCAGACAGATCGGCCTTGGCGCGCGGATCCAGGTACTCGATTTTCTCGATCGGCGTGTCGGCGTCTTTGGCGGAATGGAAAAGGGCTCCGCCCTCGATCACCGACACCGCGTGTCGCGCCAGCGATTCCGCCTCGAAGGTGGTCAGCAGATCCACCTTGTCGGAATGACTGTGGACGCGATGGTGGGATACGCGCACGTCGAAGTAGCTGTGGCGCCCCATGATGTTGGAGTAGTACTCGCGGCGACCGTAGACGTCGAGGCCGCCGAGTGCGCACGCGCGCTGGAAGATTCCGGCAGCGGTGTCGACACCACTGCCTTGGGGCCCACCAACGCGCCAGGCCAGTTCGTCCTG
>CBDUXW010000500.1:0-2560 GCA_965371275.1 uncultured bacterium
GGTGTCACCCCTGCTTCTCTTTACCTCGAAGGCCTCGACCACGACGATGGCCCCGGCGAAAAACAACGCGGGCCAGTCGATGAACGCTCCGGCGATCACGCCGACGACGAGTACCCACAACCACCGCGGTGCTCCGGTGCTCTTGAACCTCACATAGCCGAGCAGTTGGAGCATGACGGGGAGCAAACAGAGGGCTCGTAGTTCACCATGCGTCCGAAATAGGCGCCCATCGGGAGAATGGCGACGAGAAATCCGCCCAGCAGGGCTACCTCGGTGCTGAAAAACGTAGCCAGCAAGACGACGGTGAGGATCAAGCTGATCAAGTGAAAGCCGATGGGCACCATTCGGGCTACCGGAGGATCAGCAGAGCCTGAAATGGCGAAGGAAGTGTGCATCGCCCCGTTGTCTTCGTGGAGTCGCGTCCAGCCGCTCTCGATGTCAATAGAGAGAAACGCGGAAGCGTAGGCGACGAGGGCGAGGCCGAGCAAAAAAGTCCTTCGTCGCATCGGTCCCATCTAAAACCCGTAGCACTCAGTGCTCGGGGTCAGCGTTTTTCTTCCGCGAGCCAAGTTGTCAGGAATTCGACGTGGCGGGCCATGTCGGCGTGGAGGTCGGCGACGGAGTTCATGTTGGCGAGGTCAAGGAGGCGGCTGTAGACCTCGTCGTTCGTCTGCAGGTCTCGAAGCTTGACGTAGCCCCGTACGCTGCGCTGCGCGCCGCTGGTTGGTGTGTCGCCGAGGTTGCCGCCGACACTCACGCCGCCGCCGACATCGTGGATCTCGATCAACATACTGTAGCGGGCCATGTCGGGAGCCGGCACGAGCCCGAAAGAGCGCGACGTTACCAACGCTTGTCTCATTTGCCGTGACAGCTCGTAGAAGTCCAAGGTACTCGCATTCGCCGCGGGTTGGTTCAGGAGACGAGGATCACGCCGGCTGACGCCGCCGAACTCGTCGAGGTCAACAGCGCCGAGGTACATCTCCATGTCGATCGGCTCGAGGAAGATCCTCGCGGCTTGGAGCTGGGCCTCGAGATCCGGTGGGGGAGGGGCGGCAGCCGACATCGCTTCGATGAACCCGGCCGCCTGCTGATCGCCGGCCTGGACGGCTTGAACGAGGTTTTCGAAGGCGAGCTCGTAACGCGCCTCGTTGAAGGCGGCGATCGCGGCGCCCCGATGCGCAGCCGGTTGTCCGGGACTCAGGGATGTGGCGCGCAGGAACGACTCCAGGGCCTCGGCCCCCCGACCCATCTGGCCGAGCACCAATCCACGGATCAGATGTGCGGGCCACATGCTCGGGTTTGTCTCGATTGCGTTATCGCACTCCCGCAGGGCTTCCGCGAGATTCGGCGGGTTCTGTCCCATCGCCGCTTCGGCGCGTCCCAGCGCTTCGACGGCCTCCTGTGCGGCGGCCTCGGAGTGGCCGACCATGAGAACGATGGTCGTGAATACCGCAATGAGCGGGGTACTGATTACCGACCTGTTGCGAGCGATGGCAAACACGGTGGCCTTCCGCGTCTTGGGGGAGCGGTGGTTGGGTGCACAAGCCTATCGGGAGCCACTGTTCGCCGTCAAAGGGCGTAGCCTCGGTCGGTCGCGGCGCTGAGGGTGTGAGCCTGTTTGCCTCTTCTGTAACCTGGCGCCGCCGCGAGGCAAACACGATACAGGAAAGCCGAAACTTTTCGGCTGTGACGAGCGTCCTACTTAACGAGGGCGCCCCCGAGGCGGAAGATTGTGTTGAATCTACAAGCCGCCCCAAGCTGCGCTCCCCGCAGCGCCTCCCCGTTTGGAAGAGTTTCCGACGACTCGGTGCTCCCCGAGGAGTGGATGCAATGCGGAAGACGTACCGATACACCGCGCTCTTGCTCGCGGTATTGATATCGACAGTCTCTGTTACGACGGTTACGGCTGCGCCCACGAGCGACGCCGCCATGATTGCCGCGGTCCGTGACCAGTGGAGCGCGGCCATCAACGGCCGACAGCTCGGCGAACTGGTCGCTCTGTATGCCGACGGCGCCGTGCTGATGCCCCAGTACGCGGCCCCGCAACTCGGTCGCGATGCGATTTCTTCCTGGTACGCCGCCCACTTCGCCCATATCGACGCGCTCTACGATTACAGCCCGGAGTCGTTGCGATTGCAGGGTCCGTGGGCATTCGAGACCTTCACGATCCGGCTCACGCTGGCCTCTGTTGACGACAGAGGGCTCGTGGTGTCGAGTGACGCCGTGCAAACGGTCACCGAGGGCACGCGGGTATACCGCCGAGACGGTGCGGGAATGTGGCGGATCGACCGTGAGATATGGGACGGGTTGCGTCCGGCCGGCGCCTTTGCGACCAGCGTCCTGCTGCGGGCCTGCTCAGCGTACGCCTGCTGAGCGCTCGTCGACCCGGAGTGCCGTCGGGGGGGCCGATGCGCGCTATTTCGGCGTGTGTGCGGGGGCGACGGCCTCGGCGGCGAGCATTTCCTCGACGATGCCCCGAATCTGTTGCAACTTTTCCTTGCCGGCGCCGAGCCAGGCGCCGCGCACGTTGCCCTGGCGATCGACGAGGAATGTGGTGGGG
>CBDUXW010000501.1:0-2551 GCA_965371275.1 uncultured bacterium
AAGTCGACGACGGCGACCGCCAAATCATGGTCCCGGCGACGTCGCTCGACGTCTGTCGAACGACGAAGACTTGCCGAGTTGTGATCGGCAGCCGGTTGTTCGATGATCCAAGGCCTGTTGGAGAATCACTTTCAACTCGCTCGCATCCTGCAGGAGAGGTAGATCGCATGTCTGAAGCACTGCAGCAGCTCGTCGCTGAGCTCAACAGCGGCGCCTTGAAAGTCGTCGATCTGACCCAGCCGCTCGGCGCCGACACGCCGGTCATCGGACTGCCGGAGATCTTCGCGTCGTCACCCGGCGTGACGATTGAAGAGATCTCGCGCTACGACGACAACGGCCCCGCGTGGTACTGGAACAAGATCTCTTTGGGCGAGCACACGGGCACCCACTTCGACGCGCCCGTCCATTGGATTACGGGCAAGGACTTGCCCGACAACACCTGCGCGACGATTCCGGTACAACGATTCGTCGGCCCCGCCTGTGTGATCGACGTGTCGTCAGAGGTCGCCGAAGATCCCGACTTCGTGCTCACGCCGGAGCGCATCGAAGCCTGGGAATCGGAGCACGGCCGTATACCGTCGGGCGCCTGGGTGTTGTTGCGCACCGGCTGGAGCAGCCGGCAGGGCGCCGAGGCGTTCCTCAACGTCGCTGACGACGGCCCGCACAGCCCCGGCTTTCACGCCGACGCTTCGCAACTGCTGGCTACCGAGCGCGACATCTTGGGCGTTGGGGTCGAGACCGTCGGCACCGACGCGGGGCAGGCGGGGACGTTCGAGCCCCCCTTTCCGAATCACACGATCATGCACGGGGCCGGCAAGTTCGGGCTGGCGAGCTTGTGCAACCTCGACCAGTTGCCGGCCACCGGCGCCGTGGTCATCGCCGCGCCGCTGAAGATCGTCGAGGGCAGCGGCAGCCCGTTGCGCGTGCTGGCGATCGCGCCCGCGTAGGGGCATGGTATCGAGCGTTGCGGCGTTCAGGACGACTGCGCTAGCCGTCGTCGGACACCCGGACGTACTTCACCGGGCTGGTGTGACCGGCGATGATCTCCACGTCGGCACGATCGACGCCGAGGTGCTCGGCGAGCAACTCGACGACCCGCCGGTTGGCTTTGCCCTTGGTGGCCGGGGCCCGAGTTCGTACCTGATACGATCCGTCCGCGAGCTGCTTCACGCTCTCACTTTGCGCCCCGGCGTTAACTTTCACGCGGATTTTCACCATGCTGACCTTGTATCACATCAATGCCTCTCCCTTTGCCGAGAAGGCCCGCTGGGCGCTCGACTACAAGCGGCTGGACTGGACCAGCGAGTTGCTCATGCCCGGGCGTCACGCCGATGTTGTCGAGGGCATCTCCGGCACCCGCACGGTACCGGTGCTGGTGGACAGCGAGGCCGCCGACCCGATCACCGACTCCACGGACATCCTGCAGTACGTCGAGCAGCTCGCGCCGCAGCCGTCGTTGTTTCCGGATGATGCAGAGCAACGGCAGCGGGTCCTCGACATCGAGGAATGGCTCGACGAAGAGGTCACACGGCCGATTGCTCGATTCAACTATTGCTACATATCGGAGCATCCACAGGCGTTTCTGGGTTACTTCATGAACGGCCTGTCGAAGACCCAGAAGATGGGCGCCGCCATGATCCGGCCGATGCTGCCGGGACTCGTGGCGCAGTTCCGCGAGGATAGAGAGCTGAGTCGTGAGGCGGCGGCGACCTACCGCCGCGAGGCTTTCGCAGCCTGCGACCGTATCGAGCAGCTGCTCGATGAGGCAGCGGAGGGATTCCTGGTCGGCAACGCCTTTTCCGCCGCCGACCTGACCGCTGCTTGTGTTCTCGGACTGGGTCTGCGCATCGCCGGCACGCCGTGGGAACCGGGCAAGGCCGAGCTCAAGGCATACCCCGGTGGCACTGAACCCCAGGAGATGCTCGACTACCGCGACGAGTTGGGTGCACGGCTCGCCGCCCGTTGGGTTGCCGAGCTTTGGCAAAACCACCGTTCCCCCACACGCATTCCGGAGGATCCACGATGAAGATCTCGAGGGACACCACATTCGGATTGATGTTTGTACTGGCCACCGCGCTTGTGCTGGCGCCGAGCGGATTCGCCCAGCAGGAGGAGCGGCCGGTCAATCAGTCGGCCGACCCGATGCTCGACGAATTCGTTTTTCGCTCGATCGGTCCGGCGACCATGGGGGGTCGGACCAACGATATCGAGGCGCTCGACGACGACCCGTTTACCTTCTACATCGGCTTGGCCACCGGCGGGGCGTGGAAGTCGACGAACAACGGCACCACGTGGACGCCGATCTTCGACGAATACGACGTCGCCTCGGTCGGCGATATCGCGGTCAGCCAGAACGACCACGACATCGTGTGGATCGGCACCGGCGAGCCCAACAATCGCCAGAGCTCTTCGTTCGGCGACGGCATCTACAAGTCGACCGACGGCGGTGCGTCGTTCACCCACATGGGGCTGGAAGGCACGCAGACGATTGCGCGCATCGTGATCGACCCGGAAGACGACGACACGGTGTGGGTGGCGGCCCTCGGGCATT
>CBDUXW010000502.1:0-2550 GCA_965371275.1 uncultured bacterium
CCGCCTTCACCATCGTTGCGGCCCTGTCACTCGGCCTGGGAATCGGCGCCAACACGACAATCTTCACGCTCGTCAACGGCCTGCTGTTCACCCCGATCCCGGTAGAAGAACCGTCACGGCTCGGCATGGTGTTCATGACCGACGACAGCGTCGGTAACGTCGCGGCCTTCGGCAACCTGCTGCCGATGTCTTTCATGAACTATGAGGATTTCCGCGACCAGAACGACGTGTTCGAGAGCATGACCGCCATCACCTTCGGCGGCGGCCTTCTGACCGGCACCGATGAGCCGCTACAGCTCGCCGGCGTCTTGGCGACCCACGAGTACTTCGATGTCCTCGGCGTCGAGCCGGCGCTCGGCCGCTTTTTTCTTCCCGAAGAAGATGAAAATCCGGGTACGCACCACGTCGTCGTCCTCAGCCATGGTCTTTGGGAACGGCAGTTCGGCGGCGACGAGGCGATTGCCGGGCGCAAGATCACGATAAACGGCGTGCCGTTCGATGTGATCGGCGTGGCACCCGAGGGATTCAGTGGAACCGTGCAGGGGTTCCAGCCCGATCTGATTTGGACGCCGTTCATGAGCTATCCGACGATTCTGGGCGAGGCCTTCCGCGAGTGGCCGACAAACCGGCGCGCCGGACTGATGGGCAGCGTTATCGGCCGCTTGAAGCCCGGCGTTACGCACGAAACCGCAAACGCGGCGATCGCCACCATCGCCTCGCGGCTCGCCGAGGAGTACCCCGACGTCAACACCAACCGTGGCGCCCAGGTCACCGAGTTCACGCAGCTATTCAATCCGCAATTCCAGGGAACCGTCACCGGCATGAGCACCGTGTTGATGGGCGTTGTCGGGCTGGTTCTGCTGATCGCCTGTGCCAATGTCGCCAACCTGCTGCTGGCGCGCGCGGCGACACGTGAAAAAGAAATCGCCCTGCGCCTGGCGCTGGGCGCCGGACGACACCGGCTGGTGCGCCAATTGCTGACCGAGAGCATCTTGCTGGCCATTCTGGGCGCCGGCCTCGGATTGCTGTTCGCCTTCTGGGCACGCGACCTGATCGGCAACACCGTCGGCGGTCTCGGCGGCGGCCTGCCCCTGAATCTGAATATGGCGTTGGACCTCAACGTGCTCGCCTTCACGTTCGGCGTGGCGTTGCTCACCGGCGTCATCTTCGGGTTGGCGCCGGCGATGCAGGCGTCGAACCCGCAGCTCTCCAAGACGTTGCACGAGGGCGGCCGCGGCGGCGGCCAGGGCGCACGGCAACAGCTGACGCGCAGCTTCCTGGTGGTGGGCGAAATCGCCCTCGCCTTGGTGGCGTTGATATCCGCCGGGCTGTTCATCCGCAGCATGCAGGCCGCCCAGGACATCGATCCCGGATTCGAGACCTTTCGCCTGGCCACCGTCGGCGTAGCGCCGACAAACATCGGCTACGACCAGGGTCAAGCGGAGCAATTCTTCATCGAGCTCATCGAGCGCTCGGAGGCCCTCGGCCGCGTGGAAGCCGCCGCCATCGCCACGGGGCCACCCAACGGCTTTACGTCGTTGCTGACGTTTATTCCCGAAGGAACGGCCGACGAGGACGGCTCCTACACGGCGATGACCACGGTCTCGCCGAAGTACTTCGAGACCGCCGGGATACCCCTGTTGCAGGGCCGGAGCTTCACCGAGTTCGACACCGCCGATGCGCGCCCCGTCGCCATCATCAACGAGGCCACCAAGAAACAATTCTGGCCCGACGAAGGCGCCATCGGTAAGCGCTTCCACTACATCACCGAGAACATCGACATCGAGGTCGTCGGCGTCGTCGGCGACGTGCTTACAGGACAGCCCGGCCAGCCGACGCAGGCCGCCGCCTATGTGCCCGCGGCACAGCGCTACTCGGGCGCCATGACACTGCTCGTGCGCACCACCGGCGATCCGGAACCGGTGCTCCCCGAGATCGAAGGACTGATCCGGGAGATCGACCGCGACATGCCGATGAACGGCATCGCTACCATCGAACAGACGCTCGACGCGACGCTCGCCAACCCCCGGTTGATTGCCGGGCTGCTCGGCGCGATGGGCGCCATCGGCCTGGCACTCGCCTTGATCGGCACGTACGGCCTCATGTCATACGCCGTCAACCAGCGAAGCCGCGAAATCGGCATCCGTGTGGCGCTCGGCGCGCAATCCAACGACGTCATGCGGCTGGTTATCAGGCAGGGAATGGTGCTCGTAGCCCTGGGGGTCGGTGTCGGCCTGGCGATGTCGTGGGGCGTTACCCGGATGTTCACCACCTTCCTGTTTGGCGTCAGCCCGACCGATTGGGTAACGTTCATCGCCGTCCCGATGGTCCTCATGGTCGTCGGCCTCGCCGCCAGCTATATCCCGGCGCGGCGCGTCCTCCAGGTGGATCCGGTGTCGGCGCTGCGATCCGAATAGCCGGTTCCCGAACACACGAGCAGCCCCGAGTCACGCTCATGAATATGCTTCACGATGGGCCTGTGAACGCCCATACCACGATCGTGCTGGCGCACGGCGCCGGCGCCGGCATGGACTCCCCGTCGATGACGGC
>CBDUXW010000503.1:0-2543 GCA_965371275.1 uncultured bacterium
GTCACGGCTTCGCCCTCTTCGCCGCCGAACACGAAACGTTGCTTCCGGATGCTCAGCTCCATCTCGGTGTCCAGCCCTGCGCCGCGTCGGGAAGGGATGATGCCCGTCGCCGCGCCTGCCCACCGTGGCAGGAGCCCGGACGCCGTCAGCGCGAGCGCCCCCAATCCCGCCTGCCCGACGAAGCGCCGTCGGGTCAGGGGCCCGAGCTCGTCAATGGCACTCAAAGCCACCTCGGTACAGATAACTTGAAAGTCATGAGGGAGATTCCTCCGCTCCAGGGAAAGGCGTGGACTCGGATCGGGAGGATCCGAGGCGATCAGGTTGAGCGGAGGAGTTTCAGCAGCGCAGAGGGGCGCTGGTCGCGGTCAAGCCAGGTGTGCCAGGGGGGGACTCTACCCTCGACCAGCCGCAGAACGGGCCAGCCATCGCGCCTACGACGATGTGGGCACCGAGCGCCGGTGCAGCGATCAACCCGGGTGCCACGAGACCCTCTTGCCGAGCAGGTTTGTGCGCCGCGATCGCGCAACAGGCGTGCGCACCGTGGTGCCCGCCGGATTGCCCGGATGCGGACCAGCGCGCATGCGCCGGCGCATCCATGCCCCCACGATGGTGGCCCGCACCGCCGTCATGATGCCCGGGTGCGAGCACCGTTGCCGCGCAGACGCTGGGCACCAGCAGTAGAAACGCGCAGAACACGACAGCCGCCGTACGATGCCCGTGCGCGAGGCCTTGGGAGCGAACTCGATGCATACGCCCGATCATAGCATCGAGGTCCGATCCCGACACGATTGCGGCTGGCCCGAGGAGTACATCGTCGGCGGTGGGGCCCCGTGACGTTATCGCCTACGGCAGCTAGACTACGCTATGTTGCCGAAGCCGCGAACGGCGGCGAAGTATCGCCGTTCGGAACAGGCGCCGGGTCCTTTTCGAGCCGGGATCCCGCCACTTCCAGGGAGCTGAACGATGGGCCGCATAATCAGGCTTTCGAGCCTTATCCTGTTGATAGCTGTTGTCGCCGCGGTGACAGCGACTGCGTCGGTGAGCGGAATGCCGATGCACGAGCGCAAGGAGGTGGCCGGGCTGGCGATCGTCTTCGGCGCTGAGCCGGAACCGGCGCTCACCGACGAGATGCAGTTCCTGCGCTGGCGGGTCAGCACGCTGGCCGATCAGGAGCCCTACGCCGATTTTCAGGACGCCTCGGTCGTCGTCAAGCACAACGGTGCAGAGTTCGGTCCTTTCCAGGTTCGTGGCAACCGTCGCGAGCCCGGCAGCTACCAAACCCGCCACATCTTCACCGCGGCCGGTGAGTACGAGTCCGTGCTGAGCTTCCGCAAAGGTGAGGAGCAGACGGTCCACACGGTCGACTTCACCTTCAATATCAACGACCGCAGCGATCTCGAGATCCCGAAGCGTAAAGGGGCGGGGCGGAGTGGCGGCGACGGCATCGGCGATGCTCTCAACGCTTATGCCGCAGCGATCACCTCCAAGAACATCGAGGCGGTCGGTGAATGGGTGACGGAAGATCTCCTGTTGTTCGAAGGTGCCGGCGTCAATCGCGGCTGGGCGGACTATCGCGACCACCATCTCGGCCCTGAGCTCGACATGTTCGAGACCATTGACTTCAGCTTCAGCGACATCGAGGCGGAAACCCGCGGAAACCTCGGCTGGGCCAACTTTCGCTACTCGGTCCACATCGTGATGCCGGAGCGCGTATCAGACAGCGGCGGGGTCGGAACCGCGGTGCTGGTGAAAGGCGACGACGACCGCTGGCGCTTGCGTCACCTGCACACGACGCCCGAGCGCCGACGGCAGTAGCACTAGCGACGGCTGACCAGGGACAGGAGAAGCGGGACCTCGTTCGTGCCATCCGACACTTCAATTTGCATCTCGTGTGGAACGCAACGTTCGTGCCACGCGAACAAGGTGTACCGACCCGGCGGCACGCCGTCGATGGTGAAAGACCCGTCTTCCAATGTGAGCGCGTAGTAGGCGGTCGGCGCGACGACGATGAAAGCTTCCATGTCGGGGTGAACGTTGCACAGCAAAACGTTGACACCCGGTTGATCGAACGTGTGCCGGCGACTCTCGCTCCGCGGCCATGTTCCGAGGTCGAACCCTTCCCGCTCGAGTGGCGGCGCGAAAATGTTGTGCAAGACGTCGTCGCTGTTCGAGAATTCGACCGTAGCTCCGACCGGCACGACGAGGACATGGGGCGCGAACTGTAGACTGCGCTGGTCCATGCGATACACACGGTCGGCGGGAGCCACGACCTCGGGCGCCGGATCGGTTGCCGCGGCAGGAACCAGATAGACGACCGCGTCGTTCGTAGCTCCTCTGTCGCGGATCGTCGCGACGCCGTGCACGCGCCCGGAAAGCGCCGTGGCTGGCAAGGTCGACGCCATGCCGCTGCTCAGTGTACCGAGAACGGCCGCGAGAATTGCCAAGAGCAGCCGCCGGGACCGCCGATTTCCCATCGCCCGACTGTGGCTCTGTCGCGACGCCGGCTGCCGTGGGTGCGCAAGGTCGATCATCTGCGGCCTCGG
>CBDUXW010000504.1:0-2525 GCA_965371275.1 uncultured bacterium
CCCCAGCAAATCGTCGCTGACGGCGAACGCGAGGATCTGCGTGACTTGCCGCTGCGGCGCGAAGTTGTCGTCGCTGATGAACAGCAGCGCTTGCTCGCCGGACGGCAATCGCGGCCCGAGCGCCATGCCCTCGATATTGTCGACGCGAACGCCGAGCTCGGCGAGATCGACGATGAACCGCTTGTCGGCGGCGCCAATCGCATCGCGGTCGGTTGCCGACAACGAGTCGATCGCCGCTACATCGTCGGCCGCGGCGATGCAAACGTCGAAGAGCTTGATGCTGTGTCCCTGGCTGGCGACGAACGAGCGCTCGAGCGCCATGAACTGTTGGTCGCTCACCGCGATGAGCTCGACGAGTCCGGCAGCCGCAAGGTCGTCGGGCCCGTTGCCCTCCGTGTGGACCGCGGCAACGTTGTACACATACTCAGCGGTCGGTGCGTTGCCGGTGGGATCGAAGACAAGCAGTCGCGACGGGCTTTCGTCGGTCGGCGAGGCGGGCGGGCCGTCCTGGACTAGAGCGTTCTCGGTGGCGGTAACGATGCGGCGGCCGCCGGGGGTTGCCGTGAGGGCCTCAAATCCAAAATTGTTGCGTACGCCTCGATTTCCGTCGCCGTCCGGCGCCAGGTGAGCGGGAATCGGCAGGCTCTCGACGAGCCTCGCCGCGGCGTCGAAGCGATAGATTGCCGCGCCGATTCCCGCCGCGGCGACACCCTCAGACGACACGAACAGCTCGCCGTCGAGCTCGACCAGACCCTCGAAGTCGTACGTTCCGTCTTCGAACGGCTGTCCACTCGCGTCAACGAGCGGTGTCCAATCGATGACGCTCACGTTGTCGCTGGTGAGCTCGCCGCCGCTCAGATCGATGCGCAGCGTGTAGAACCGTGCCGGGCCGCCGTGATCGCCGCGGTCGTCGCTGATCGCGTAGTACAGATCGTCGCCGGCGTAAAACAGTCCCGACAAGCCGCCGACCGTTGGGCCGTCGAATTCGGGCGCGATGATGGCCTCACCGAGAAAACGGAGCGGTGCGTTGTCAGCGGGCACGCCCTGGGCAGTCGGGTCGACCGGGGCGATCGTGTCGACAGGGCCGCCGCACGCCACGAGCCCCGCGGGCACAACTACCAGCGCGGTGCGCACCCAGGATTTGCTAGTTCTGTCCGTCGCGTCCGTCCTGCTGGCGCACCGTCGGGTACGTGACGCCGAGTTGTTCGAGGTAGGTCTCGTAGCGCGACGGGTCGTAGCGAAGCGCCTCGAGTTGCGGCCGGAAGCGCGCCATCTTCTCGACGTTCAAGTGAATCGGGGGCGGTGTGCCCTCCGGAATCAACGAAGCCCACTGCTGGTTGGCGGTGGTCACGTCGCGGTGGTACTCCCAGGCTTCGTCGACGATCTCGGGTTCGTTGACCAGCGTGATCGCGGTCATGGCGATGACGCGGGCGCCGTAGTTGGCGCCCTTGTGGGCGATGGGCGTCGCCATGGCGATGCCGCTCGACCAGTGGTGGCCGGTGACCCCCGGGATGTTGCCCGGGTAGCGCAATCGCACGGTGGGCAGGTTCCACGAAACCTCGGCGATGTCGTCGCTGCCGCCGCCCATGCCCTGGCTTGCCTCACGCAGCTCCTCTTGTACTTCCGTGGGCAATCCGGAGACATCTTCGCGTTCCATCATTTCCTGCACCGCCGTGGCGAGCGCCTGGTCCGCCTCACTCCACTCCGGCAGTCCGACCTCGACGATGTTGCCGTACATCACTTCGGCAAGGGGTTTGCTCATGTTCGACGGCCAGGCGGCGCCGAAGACACGCTCGGTGACCTCGGTGTTGGTCATCATGGCGGCGCCTTGCGCCATGCGCTGGCCGATCTCGTGCAACGCCTTGATGCGGTCGTAGTCGAGCTCGCGGAAGTAGTACCAAACCGATGCTTCCGACGGCACGACGTTGGGCTGGTTGCCGCCGTTGCTGATGATGTAGTGGGAGCGTTGCTGCAGGCGCAGGTGCTCGCGGCGGAAGTTCCAGCCGGTGTTCATCAGCTCGACGGCGTCCAGCGCGCTGCGACCGGCCCACGGTGAGCCGGCGCCGTGTGCCGACTGACCGTGGAAGGTGAATTCTGCCGACACCAGTCCCGAGCCGGAAATGCCGTAGCTCGTGTTCATGCCGCGGCTGATGTGCGTCGACAGCATGATGTCCATGCCCTCGAAGACGCCGTCATTGACCATGTAGGTGCGGCTCGCCACCAACTCCTCGGCGACGCCGGGAATGACCTTCAGCGTTCCCGAGAGGCCGTACTTCTCCATGAGCCGCTTGGTGACGATGGCGCCGATCACGTCGACGGCGGCGGCGCTGTTGTGCCCTTCGCCGTGCCCCGGTCCGCCCTCGATGAGCGGCGCGTGATAGGCAACGCCCGGCGTTTGCGACGTTTCGGGGAGCCCGTCGATGTCACCCATGAAACCGATCACCGGGCTGCCGCTGCCCCACGAGGCCACGTAGCAGGTGGGCATGCCGCCGCAGCCCATCTCGATGTCGAAGCCCTCGTCGCGC
>CBDUXW010000505.1:0-2521 GCA_965371275.1 uncultured bacterium
GTCGCCGGCGCTCCCTGCTTCGGGTACGCGTTGGGTTGCGTCTCGCTGAAAAACGCCACCGCGTCTTCGAGCATTTCCTGGATGCCGGAGCGCGTCGTCACCGCCAGGCCCGTGCGGCCCGTATTCAGCGTTTCGAGGGCGTTGACCTGGCCGCGGCCGCGGAAACCGATGATGCATTCGCGCGGTACGCGTACCCCGGTGAGCGACAACTCGTTGGTGGGCGAACCACGCTGGCCGAGCTTCTCCTCGTCGGAGCCGACCACCATCCCCTCGGCGTGGCGGTCAACCATGAAGCCGGTGACGCCTTCGGGCTCGGTCGTGGCATACAGCGCGAAGCAATGCGCGAAGCGCCCGTTGGTAATCCACATCTTGGCGCCGTTGAGCTCCCAGTACTCGTACCAGAGGTCACCGGCCTCGTCTTCGCGAATCTGCGCGATATCGGTGAACGCGACGTCGCGATCACCATGACGATAGGCGCGCCACGCGCTCGGCAGCTCGCGGCTGTCGTAGTCGAAAGCGTCATGGCTGATCAGTGCGGCATCAGCGTCGTCCGAGTAGCGGTACAGCATGTTGTGGCCGTCGAAATCGAACTCGACCCGGTCGGCATCGAGGAGATTGCGGCGCTCGCTCTCCGCCTCATCGTCGAGCCAGAAATAGAGAACCCCGTCGTCGTCGCGATGGACGCGCCGGCGCTCCCGGCGCGCCGAGGTCTTGACGCCGCCCGAGTCGGACCCCGCGGTGGGCTCGGTCAGCGCGAAGGCCGAGATGTAGCCGGCCGAGATCATCTTCAAGAACAGCTCGTGCGCCCGCTCCCGGCGTGGGTATTCGGTGAGCCGATCCTCGACGCCTTCGAGGATCTCGTCGATACGCTCGCGCGCTTGTCGCAGCTTGTCGGCAAAGCCGTCGAGGTCGCGCTGCTCGCCGGCCTGACCGGCGGCGAAGAACTCACGCAGGAAGCCACCACCGATGTACTTGAGCACGCTCGACTTGACGATGCGCGCCTTGACCTTCTCCATCAGCACCAGGTAGTCACGCTGCAGCCCCTCGACATCGGGACGCGCCATACCGGCGATCAGCTTGTCGAGGCCATCGTGTATCTCGCCCAGCAGCGTGGGGTCGCCTTTGACCTTCTCGAGCTCGGCGCGGGCGCGCGGCAGGTCCTGTTTGAGGCCCAGCAGCATGGGCGTCGTGCCGATACTGGTGTTGGCCATGATGGCCAACGACAACGCCGCATCGCCGTAACGCCCCGTCATCTCGCAGACGATGTAGTAAAGCGCCTTGAGTGCTCCTTCGCCGCCGAGGGACGCCGGGATCGGCATGCGTAGGAAGCCCTCATCGATGAGGTAGTCGAGGTCTTCGCCCGGCACGCTATGCAACTTCTCGAGATATCGGTTGTACGTCAGCCCATCGAAACGGGGCTCGACGTAACGCCGGCGCTGCTCCGCTTCCACCTGGTCGCGAAACGCACGGAGCTCCGGATCGTTCCATAGGATCTCGGGCACGTAACGGAGTCGCTCGCCGTCGAAGCGTTCCACCAGCCACTCGCCGGAGTCGGCACCGTGATCGGACTCGAGCACGGCGCGGTAGGGCTCGGCGTCGGCGATGTCCGGGGCGGGCTCGAAGTCGCCGTGGACGATCGCCTCTTCACCGACTTCGAGAGTTTCAGCGAGCCGGTGAGCGTCGTCGATGAACCCCGGAACGGCGGCGCAGAACTCGTCGTTGAGAAGGTTGGTCGCTTCTCGGGTCGCCCGGGAGGGCAAGCCGGACTCGAGGCGCCAAGCGGTGCGCAACAGGCAGACCTTGACGGCCACCGCCGACGCCACCACGCCGCCGGCCTGGAAGCACAGGAGCTCGGCCATCGGTTCGTCGAGCGCCGCTGCTTCCGCCACGCTGCCGGCCCACGTATCGATCTGTGCGCACGCCGCCTCCCAGCGCGGCACCGCGGCGGCCAAAGGTCCTTCGTCGCGCAGCGCATCGAGCCACGCCGCCTCGCCCGGCGACAGCGGAACCAACGAGTCGCCATGGCGTACTGCGGTGAGCCGTCGCCGGCCGATCTCGACGCGCAGCGCGTCGTCATGGGCCAGCATGAAGCGAAACGGACTGCTGTCGCGGTAGTACTTGGCGATGCAGTCGTCCTCGGAGAACGCCGTGCCGCCGAACACCTGGCCGCAGTTGTAGCCGAACGACCCTCGATTCGGGCCAAAGGCGTCGGCAGCGAGAACTTTGCGCACGGCGGCGCCGATCCACGGATCGTCGGTCGGTCCCGGATCGATGATGCTGAGGGTCTCCACCAGAATGCGCTGTGCTTCAATTTCGGCGATGAGACGCTTGACGGCGCCGAACTTGGCGATCGTGTCGCGACCGGCCTCGTCCTGGAAGGAATCGGGAAACTGAACGCGGGTCGCGGCGTGCTCGCGGGCGCGCTGCGCCAGGTACGTCCCCGCGCCCCGCACGATCGCCAGGTTGCCCAGCAGGCACACGCGCGTGCCGGGGAGTTCGGCCAGGCAGACGGCCATGTTGG
>CBDUXW010000506.1:0-2492 GCA_965371275.1 uncultured bacterium
GCCCCCGACAAGGCGCTTTCGACGGCGCTCAGACGCAGCGGACGGTCGGATATGCCGGTGGCCGCGACGCGTGCCGCGATACAGACACCCGCGTCATCGCGGGCGACATCCGCGGCCACACCGACCATGGCGAAGCCGGATGCCGGTTGGGCGAATTTTTCGTACACGCTGCACCCGTCGGATGCGGGGAAGCGAACGCCGACGATCAGCTCCCCGGGCTCGAGACTGGTCTGCAGCAAGCCGGTGAACAGGTCGGTCGCGTTTACGGAACGCTCGCCGGCGGGGCCGACGACGTCGATGGTCGCATCGAGCGCCAGGAGCGCCGCTGCGTAGTCGGCGGCAGGATCGGCGTGGGCTACGCTGCCGCCGAGCGTGCCGCAGTTGCGCACTTGCACGTCGCCGATCGAAGCTGCCGCCTCCGCGAGCGCCGCATGCGTGCGCCGCACCTCGTCGCTGGCCGCGACCTCGGCGTGTGTCGTCAGCGCACCGATCGTAAGTCCGCCGTCGTCGGCGCTGATGAAAGAGAGCTCGCTGATACCGCCGATGTCGATCAACATGGCGGGTGCAGCGAGCCGCAGCTTCATCATCGGCAGGAGGCTATGGCCGCCGGCCAGCAACCTGGCGTCTTGATTGGCGGCGAGCAGCTCGACGGCTTCCGATACCGAGCCGGCGCGGTGGTATTCGAAGGCTCCGGGGATCATTGTGCGCCTCCCTGCATTGCACGCCAGACCTTTTGTGGTGACGCGGGCATGTCCATATGGGTTACGCCGAACGGGGACAGTGCATCGACAACCGCGTTCATCACGGCCGGCGGGCTGCCGATCGTTCCGGCTTCGCCGACTCCCTTGGCGCCGAGCGGATTGACCGGCGTCAAGGTTTCGGTGTGGTGGAGCTCGAAGTGGGGCAGGGAATCAGCCTTGGCGATGGCGTAGTCCATCAACGAGCCGCTGAGCAGTTGGCCGTTGGCGTCGTACACGCCGTTCTCGAACAGGGCCTCTGATATTCCCTGGGCGATGCCGCCGTGTAGCTGACCTTCGACGATCATCGGATTGATGATGCGGCCGCAGTCGTCGACGGCCACGTAGCGCTCGAGGTCGACGGCACCCGTTTGCGGGTCGATCGAAACCAGCGCCAGGTGGGCGCCGAATGGAAACGTGAAGTTCGGCGGTTCGAAAAAATGGGTCGCCGAAAGTCCGGGCTCCATCCCTTCCGGAAGGTCCTGGGCGACATAGGCGGCATCGACGATCTGCTGAAACTCCAGCGCCTTGGCCGGTACGCCCTGGGGGAACAATTTGCCGTCTTCGAACACGATGTCGTCTTCCGCCGCCTCCAGCAGGTGGGCCGCCAAGCGACGGGCCTTGGTTTGGATCGTGTCGAGGCAGAGCGACAGCGCTGCGCCGCCGACCGCCTGGCCGCGCGACCCGAAGGTGCCGATGCCTTGCTCTGCGACGTCCGTATCGCCGTGCAACACCTCGACGTCGTCCGGCGTCATGCCGAGGCCGTCGGCGACGATCTGGGCGAACGTTGTTTCCTCGCCCTGGCCGTGCACCGAGATGCCCGTCTTGACCACGACGCTGCCGGTGCGTCGCACCTCGAGCTCGCAGGCTTCCCAGCCGCCGGCGGTCATCGCGGCGGATGGACCGATTCCGCAGATCTCGACGTAGGTCGACAAGCCGATGCCGACCAGCTCGCCGTCGGCGCGCCGCCGTTCTTGCTCCGCTCGCAGGGCGTCGTATCCGACGCTGTCGACAAGAATGTCGAGCGTTGCCTGGTAGTTGCCGGAGTCGTACTCCAGCTCCGTAGCTGTGGCGAATGGAAACGCGTCGGCGGCGGGGAAGTTGAGTCGGCGGACCTCGATCGGGTCCTTGCCGACAGCGCCGGCGATCAGATCCATGACGCGCTCGATAATGAACGTCGCCTCCGGCCGCCCGGCGCCGCGGTAGGCGTCGATCGGCGTCTTGTTGGTAAACACGCCGTGCTGGGTTACGTGAAGATTCTCCACCGTGTAGCAACCGCCGATCATGAGCACCGTCAAACCGGCGATCACCGGCGTCAACAGCTGGTGGTACGCGCCATGATCCTGGTACAGCGTGATCTTCAGGCCGAGCAACTTGCCCTCGCTGTCGGCCGCGGCCTCGAGGTCGCACACCTGGTCGCGGCCGTGCGTCGTGACCAACATGTCCTCGGTGCGCCGGGCCGTCCATTTGATCGGCCGCCCCAGGGTTTTCGCGAAGTACGGCGCCAGCGCCTCTTCGGCGTAGAAGTTGAGCTTGCTGCCGAAACCGCCGCCCACCTCCGGCGCGACAACCCGCACCCTGTGCTCGGGATGGCCGCAGACCGCGGCTACGAGGAGGCGGACGAAGTGCGGTACCTGCGTCGTCGTCCACAACGTGAGCTTGTCGTAACCGGCGTCGTATTCCGCCACCACGGCGCGTGGCTCCATGGCCAGCGGCACCTGGCGCTGATTGACGATGCGTTGCGAAACGATGACC
>CBDUXW010000507.1:0-2491 GCA_965371275.1 uncultured bacterium
ACAGGAAATCGAGCCCGTGGAGGAGCGAGTGGGTCGCGTCGTGGCTGGCGGTGCTCGTGCCGGTGATCATGTTCTGCTCCCAGGATTGGTGAGTGCGGTCTCCAACAGCCGCCCTGCTATTACCACGCAGCGACGAGAGCCACAACGGCGCACCTGGACCCCTCCGATCCCTACACCTGCAGCGCTACTTCAAGTACGTCTCCCACCAGTCGAGCTCGCTCATCATCCGGTGAATGTTGTTCCAGTGGCCACGAATGCCGTGAGACTGGTCGGCGTAGATGATCATCTTCGCAGGCACTCCCTGCTTCTTGATGGCGAAGTACATCTGTTCGGCTTCTTCGTACGGAACGCGCTGGTCGACCTCTCCGTGCACGAAGAGTGTCGGCGTGCGCACCCGCCCCGCATAGGTCAGCGGCGATTGCCGCAGGAGACGCTGTCGCCCCTCCTCCTCCCACGGCGTGCCGTAGAACTCGGTTTCCTTCGTGCGTGCGACATCGGCGGTCCCGTAGTCGCTGACCCAGTTGGAGATGCCGGCGCCGACGACCGCGGCGGCGAAACGATCCGGGTACTGGGTAATCAGCCAGTTGCTCATGAAGCCGCCGTATGAATGCCCCGTGGTGCCGACGCGGTTCGGATCGATAGGAAATCGTTCGATCACGTAGTCGATCCCGGCGACGACGTCCTGTCCGTCGAGATCGCCCCACGCGCCCCAGGTGGCCCACTTGAACGCCTCGCCGTAGCCGGTGGAGCTGCGGAAGTTGGTCTGTAGCACAAAGTAGCCGTTTGCCGCGAAGTATTGATGCTTGAGATTGAAGCTGTACCCCGATGCCGCATGCGGGCCGCCGTGACTGTGCACCACCAAGGGATACGAACGCTCACCCGCCGTGGGGTCAGTGTTATATCCATACGGGTACATCAACCAGCCCTCGATCATGGTGCCGTCGGCGCTCGGGAACTCGAGGCGCTCGGCGCGGCTGAAGGCGATTTCCTCGAGCAAGGGAGCATGCACGTTGCTGAGCTGTAGCGCGTCGGAGCCGTCGACGTTCGCCACCCAGACCTCGGCAGGCGCTTCCATCAAGCCCACCGTGTACACCATGCGGCTGAAACGGCTGTCGAAGTTGATGGCGTTGAGCCGGTGCTCCCCGTGGGTGACCTGCTCGACGGCACCCACTCGATTCACACCGTCGCGGCCAAGGTCGACACGAAACAGGTGGTTGCTACCGCCGATCCCCGCGGTGAAGTAGATCGCACCGGCGTCGGGCGTCCAACGAGGTTGGGCCGGCATGAGATGCCAGTTGTCGGTGGCGTTGATCGGTTCGCCGACGACCAGCCGCGGATCGGCGCCGTCATCACCGTTGGTCCGCGCTGCGGCGACGGCCGCGTCGCTCGCCAGCGGCCAGATCATCAGATCGCGCGGCCCGCCGTGCGCCAGCCGCCTTTCGATCACCATGTCGGTGCCGAATGTACGAATAAACGACAGATAGCGACCGTCGGGAGAAAAGGCGAGGTTCGAGTAGTTGTAGCCGTCGCCGGTCAAGCGAAACACCTCACCGTCGGCCGTCACGATCCAGATGTCGGTCTTACCGTAGGTGCGCTCGTCGCGGTGATCGGCATCGGCGGTGAACGCCACCATGCGGCTGTCGGGGCTCCAAGCCAGCGCGCCGGGACGCAGGTCGAGCGCAGCGATCATGCGCAGATCCTCGCCGGCGTCCTCGTCGGTGGGGCGAAAGACGATTTCCTGCGCCGGGCGGGAGCGCGGATCGGCCACCGGGAAGCTCGCCCCGTCACGCTGGAAATACATCCAGTCGAACGTGACGCCGTCGAAGCGTTCGAGGTGGCGGCGTTCGAAAGCCGCTACAGGCAGATGTTCTTCGACGGGCCGCGGCAGCTCTTCCAGGACTGCCAGCCACCTCCCGTCGGGGCTCCGCAGCCCCTCGGGCTCGGGCGCAACGCCGCGCGGCGTGGCTCGGCCGTCGCCGACGCGTCGCTGCCAGTGCGTCGAACGATCACGGCGCGTGACCGTGTAGCGCAGCATCCCGTCGTCGGTCCAACGCGGGTTCGACACGTCGCGGCCGCGGTGCAACAGGCGCTGGGGCTCGGCGGTCCCGTCGGCCGGCACCAACCAGGCCTCGATGCGCACGCTGTTGTCGTCTTCAATTCGCCGGGAAACGGTAAACGTGACCCAGTCGCCGTCGGGCGAGATCCGCGGGCTGCCGACGGTCAAGACGTCGTAGTAGTCCTCCAGCGTCACGGCGCGGGCCGCGCCGCGCCGGGGCCGCAGCGCCTCCGCCTCGTCGGCGGATGGGCGCGGCGTACATGCCGTCACGCTGATGATGATCGCGAGAACGACGAATCGGGCCGCTCTTTCCATGATCGCCTCCACATCGGAATTTCGTTCGATTGTCCCAACCAAACAGCTCTCGGTGGGGGGAACACTAGCAGGCCGTGGTGAAAGTGTGATGGGTCTGGTTGAGGCGAGGAGGGGGCAGAT
>CBDUXW010000508.1:0-2490 GCA_965371275.1 uncultured bacterium
TACCGACAAGACGCTCGAGGTGGAGACCTCCCAGGGGCAGCGATACTTCGGCGCGCTCGAGCCCGGCGACAACCCCGCAGAGCTCAACGTACGGATCGGCGCGGCGACCACGGCCGTCAACACCGACGACGTCGCCTTCGCGCGGCCGATCGATCCGACGTTCTTCGGCAAGATGGATATCAGCGTCGACTTCGGGCTCACCTTCACGCAGGCCGAAAGCCAAACGGACTACTCGCTGAACGCCACCGCGCGATACACGGGTCGGGCAAATATATTTCAGCTCGACGTCAGCTCCCTGCTGAAGATTCGAGGCGAAGACACGACCACCAACCGGCAGGTCGTGACGGGCCAGTGGATGCGCCATCTGCGGTGGCGGCGCTGGTTCGGTATCGCGGTCACCAACTTCGAGCATAACGACGAGCTCGACATCGACTTGCGCGCTACCGGCGGCTACGGTGCCGGCCGTTACATCGTACAGTCGAACCGTTGGACGTGGAACGCGTACGCTACCGCCATCTATAGCCGGGAGCAGTTTGCGGGCAATGAAAACGCCCATAACGAGTTGGCGCTCGGGCTCGGCACCAACGTTCAGGTGTTCGTCTTCGGCGACCACGACACCGATGTGAACACCGGGTTCGTCGTCTTGCCGAGCTTGACGACCGACGATCGCTACCGACTTCGGCTCAACGTGAAGCTGACCCGCGAGTTTCTGAGGGATCTCTATATCTCGCTCGACCTGTTCGAGACCTACGACTCGAATCCGCCGCAACGAGGGGCGGAGCAGAACGACTTCGGTATCACCACGGCGCTCGGCTGGTCGTTTTGATGGGGCGGCGGGTAGCTTTCTACTCGCTTCGCAGGGCGATCATCGGATCCACGCGCGCGGCGCGGCGCGCCGGGATGTAACTTGCCAGCGCCGCGACCACGCCCAGGGTCAAGGCCACGAACACCATCGTGATCGGGTCGACCGCTGCAACGCCGTAGAGCATGCTGCCCAGGAAGCGGTCGGCGAGGAACACGCCGGCCATGCCGACCGCGACGCCGATCATGACCTTGCTCATCGCCTGGCCGACGACCATCGACATGAGCGTCGCCGAGCTGGCCCCGAGCGCTCGCCGCATGCCGAGCTCGCGCGTACGTTGACTCACCGAGTACGACAGCACGCCGAACACACCGATCGCTGCCATGGCCAGGCCGAGTGCGGCGAAGCTGCCGATGAGCTGCAGGATGGCGCGGGTCGGCGCCATTTGCGTCGCCAGCATCTGCTTGACGGTGATTTCGTTGAAAATAGGGGCCGCGGGCTCGAGCCGGTGGACGCGGTCGCGGGCCGCCTGCAGGACGCTCGTCGGCTCTCCGGCGGTGTGTAGCGCGAACGTCATGTTGGTCCACCCGGAGGCGAGCGCGACGGGGAAGTACACGGCGGGCGCCGCAGCGGCATCGAGTCCTTCGTTGCGCACGTCGCCGACCACACCGACTACCGCGGCCGCCGGGAGGAACAAACCGCCCTCGCTGTTGCCGATGCCGATGCGGTCGCCGAGCGGCGTTTCGCCGCCCCAGAATCTGTTCCATGCAGCTTCGTTGACGATCGCCGTGGGGCGGTCGAGGCCGTCCTGCGTCGAAAAGGTATTGCCGACGATCACGGGAATTCCCAAGGCTTCGAAGTAGCCGGGGCTGACGAGCCGGTAGGGAACCAGAAACGAGCGGTCGGAGTTGTCGACCGGCCGGTCGACGAAGTTGAACCAGCCGCTCACCCGATTCGGCTCGGCCGGCAACTGGCTGGCGACCGACGCAGCGGTCACACCGGGCAACGTTTCCAGGTCGGTGCGCAGCTCCTCCCAGAACGCCACCAAGCGCTCCGGCTCGTAGGTGCCGGGAAGGGTGACGGTGAACGTCATGATCCGCTCGGTGCGAAACCCCGGGTCGACAAGCATCAAGTTGACGAATGTCCGCAGCATCAACCCGGCGCCGATCAAGAGGATGACCGACAGGGCCACCTCCGACACCACGAGGGCGTTCCACGTCCACGACGTGCGTGCCGCGCCACGACCGCCGGTTGCTTCGCCGAGGCTCTGACGCGACAACCGGACTGCCGGAAACAGCCCGAACACGACGCCTGCGAGGCCGGCGGCGCCCAAGGTGAACAACAGCACCTGCACGTCAATCGTGACGCGTTCCAGGTGGGGAATGTTGCCGGGGAAGAGGGCGACGACAAGATCGGTGAGGACGAAGGCGAGCATCAATCCCGCAGCGCCTTCTTGCGTTGTTGCCTCCGCGATTAGTCGAACAATCGGTTCAGTGTTACTCGGGCGTAAATGTACCCAACCCTCTGCGAAATCGACGCGCACACCGTCGGCGGTATTGATCTGCATCCATAGGCCCTGATGCCGGAGGCCGAACAGGCGGCCGGCCGCCTCGGCCCGGTCGAACAGCTCGACGACGGAAAAAACGCCCGCCGGCGCATCGCGGAAGAGGCGCGGATGAACCAACTGC
>CBDUXW010000509.1:0-2474 GCA_965371275.1 uncultured bacterium
GGCGCTTTGCCGCCGGAACCGCCGGCGCCGAGGTACGGATCGTGTCGACGGTCCGGCGTCGGTTATAATAAACACTCCTCCCGGGTGCAGGTTCTTGCACCGACTCTGTCGCCATTCAAACACCACTCAATCCACGTACGTTCGATGATTTCATCTCTCCGTAACATCGCCATCATTGCGCACGTCGACCACGGCAAGACCACGCTGGTCGACGAGATGCTCAAGCAGTCCGGAACCCTCGACGACCGCTTGGACCTCGGCGAGCGCATCCTCGATTCGAACGATCTGGAGCGCGAGCGCGGCATCACGATTTTGTCGAAGAACATCGCGGTGCGCTGGAACGGCTTTCGCATCAACATCGTCGATACGCCGGGTCACGCCGACTTCGGCGGCGAGGTGGAGCGCGTGTTGTCGATGGTCGACTCGGTGCTGTTGCTCGTCGACGCCGTCGACGGGCCGATGCCGCAAACACGGTTCGTCACCCAGAAAGCCTTTGCCCACGGCCTGAATCCGATCGTGGTGATCAACAAGATCGACCGCGACGCGGCGCGTCCCGACTGGGTGCACGAACAGACCTTCGACCTGTTCGACCGCCTCGGCGCCACCGACGAACAGCTCGATTTCCCGGTTGTTTACACGTCGGCGACCGCCGGCACGGCGACGCGCGACATGGGGGCGCCGGGAAACGACCTGATCCCGCTCTTTGAAACGATCACGGAGAATGTGCCGCCGCCCGACGTCGATGTCGACGGGCCGCTGCAAATGCAGGTGAGCTCGTTGGACTACTCATCGTACGTCGGCGCCATCGGCATCGGTCGCATCACGCGCGGCACGCTGCGCCGCAACATGCGCGTCGCCGTGGTCGATCGCCACGGCAACAGCCGCGAAGAGCGCGTCCTGCAGGTGCTCGGCTTCGAGGGCCTCGAACGCGCTGAGGTGGAGAGCGCCATGGCCGGCGACATCGTCGCCTTCAGCGGCATCGAGGCGCCGGCGATTTCCGACTCGTTGTGCGACCCGGAACACGTCGAGCCGCTGCCGGCTCTGTCGGTGGACGAGCCGACGATCAGCATGACGTTCGAGCCCAACACCTCGCCGCTGGCCGGCCAGGACGGCAAGTACGTCACCAGCCGCCAGGTACGCGAGCGCCTGTTTCGAGAGGCGCTCCACAACGTCGCCCTGCGCGTCGAAGAGACCGACAGTCCCGACCGGCTGCGGGTCTCCGGACGCGGCGAGCTGCACCTGTCGATTCTGCTGGAGACCATGCGACGCGAGGGCTATGAGCTCGCCGTTTCACGGCCGCGCGTCGTCGAGCGTGAGATCGACGGCGTACGCCAGGAGCCCTTCGAGCAGCTCAGCGTCGACATCGAAGATCGCCACCAGGGCGCCATCATGGAGACTCTCGGGGCGCGTGGCGCTGATCTGAAAGACATGGTCCCCGACGGCAAGGGTCGATTGCGCCTCGAGTACGTGATTCCGGCGCGCGGCCTGATCGGTTTTCAATCCGAGTTCCGCACCATGACTTCGGGCAGCGGCATCTTCGTGCACGCCTTCGACCACTACGGCCCCGTGAAGAAGGTGGCGCGCGTGCGTCGCCCCAACGGCGCGCTGGTGTCGATGGCCCAGGGCAAGGCGCTGGGCTTCGCGCTGTTCAACCTGCAGGAGCGCGGCCAGCTCATGATCAGCCCCGGCGCCGAGGTGTATGAAGGCATGGTGGTAGGCATCAACGCCCGCGACAGGGATCTGCCGGTCAACCCGCTCAAGGGCAAGAAGCTCACCAACATGCGGGCCTCCGGCAAGGACGACGCCATCGCGCTCACCACACCGCTCACGATGACGCTGGAGCAAACACTCGAGTTCATCGAAGACGACGAGCTCGTAGAGATCACGCCCCACGCCCTGAGGGTGCGCAAACGGCACCTCAAGGAAAACGAACGGCGAAAAGTAGCCAAGGTGGCCGCCGCGGCGCTCTAGGCGATCTCAGCCACCCGTCATTCCGGCCTGCTAACCCCCCGTAATTCCCGCCTGCTAGCCGCCCGTCATTCCGGCCTGCTCGCGTACATAGCGGGCCGCCGCCTCGTGGGTGCCGAACCAGGCGCCGCCGCGGCTCTGGATGTGATCGATCAAGCCCTGCAGCGCGACGATCCGCGAGCGGTGCCCGACGATGTGCGGATGCATGGTGAGCAGGAACATGGTCCCCTCCGCCCAAGCACGGTCGAATTCATCGATCCACACCTGCATGACCTGGCGCGGCGGGCTGTAGGAATTGCCGCTCGGGTTGAACAGCGGTGCATCATCGAGGATCCACTCGACCGGCAACTCGACCATGCCGGTGGGCTCACCCTCGGCAACCAGCTCGTAGGGTCGGTCGTCGGCCATCAGCGAGCTGTCGTAGAGAAACCCCATGTCGCGCACGATGCGCAGCGTGTTCGGGCTGAAGTTCCACGACGGCGCCCGATAGCCCACGGGGCGGGTAC
>CBDUXW010000510.1:0-2458 GCA_965371275.1 uncultured bacterium
GGTCCCACTGCGCCGAGAGATGGTCGGTAACGCTGCCGGCTTCAATATGACCCGGCCAGCGCGCCATCATCGGCACGCGGATGCCGCCCTCGTAGAGCTGCTGCTTGCGGCCGCGGAATTCCCCGTTGCCGTCGAAGAACTCCAGATCGCTGCCGCCCACCCAGGTCGGTCCGTTGTCACTGCTGAACATGATGATCGTGTTGTCGTCGAGCCCGAGCTCGGCGACGAGGTCCATGACGCGGCCGACGTTGCGATCCATGCGCGTGATCATCGCGGCGTAGGCGGCGCGTGGCTCCGGATGCGGCAGATAGCTCCCGCCTAGGTAGGGGCTGTCCGCGAACATCCCCGCGTACTCGGCCAGCGAGTCCTCCGGCACCTGAATCGCCACGTGCGGCACGACCGTGGGGTAGTAGAGGAAGAACGGTTCCTCGGCGTGGTCGCGGATGAACTGCAACGCCTCGTCGGCAATGACGTCCGGCGCATAGGTTGTGCCCTTGAAGCGGTCGTAGTCGGCGCGATTCTCGAATGGTGCGTCGATGGTCTGGTGAGCGTCGAAGTATTCGTTGCCCGGCAACATGTCTTTGTCGTCGTTGCGCCACAGGTGGGTCGGGTAGTAGTTGTGCGCAACCCGCTGGCACAGGTAGCCGTAGAAGTGGTCGAAGCCCTGCAGGTTCGGCCGCCCGTGGTCGTCGGGCCCGCCGAGACCCCACTTGCCCATCGCGCCGGTCGCGTAGCCGTGCTCTTGGAGCAACTCGGCCAGCGTTACTTCCTCTGTCGCCAACGGCCACTGGCCTTCGGGCTCGTCCGGCCCCCAGCCGCCGAGCTCCTTGTTGTCGCGAATGTAGGTGTGGCCCGTGTGTTTGCCCGTCAGCAGCACCGACCGCGACGGGGCGCACACCGCGCTGCCCGAGTAGTGCTGCGTGAAGCGCATGCCCTCGGCGGCGAGGCGATCGAGGTTGGGTGTGCGGATCTTTTCCTGACCGTAGGCGCCGACCTCGTTGTAGCCGAGATCGTCGGCGTAGATGTAAATGATATTCGGCGGCTCGACGACGCCCGGTTCGTCCGCTGAATCCTGACAGCCGGCCATGGTCAGCGCGGTGGCGGTCGCGAATGCCGCCACGATCATGCGGAGCTTACTCGTCGTCAGGGTCACGTCGCCTCCGGTTGGTTGCCCAGCGTAGCGAATATCGACCGATCACACAAAAAAGGGCCGCGCCGCCGAGGCGGCGCGGCCCGAAGGCTGTCTCGGAGGCTTCCTAGCGCACGTGGTACCAGTTGGTCACGACGGCGCCGGTAACGAACAGCAGCGGGTCACCACCCGGCATGCCCGGCGGCAAGTTGCTGCCCAAACCGGGCGCCTGGAAGACGCGCGGCACGTTCGTTCCGAGGTCGAAGTAGTTGGCCACGATCGCGCCCGCTACCCGGGTTTGCTTGGCCACAGTGGTCTGGTCGTTGGCGAACAGTGCCGCCATCACCTTGATCCAGGACTCGCCGGGTCCGGTGGCCAGATGCATGTCGTCGTCGGCGATGAGGCCCAAGTTGTTCATGTTGGGGCTGCCCGTGTCGAGGTAGTTGCCGGTCGGCATCAAGTCGCCGTGGATGTCGATATCGCCGACCGCGTAAATCGTGCCCTCACCCTTGTATTGCACGCCTTCTTGCCTGGTCGCGATGTCCAGGTCGCCGGGAATCCGGATGACTCCCTCGATGTCCAACGTGCCGGTCGCCGGGTTCCATTTGGCGCTGTTGCCACTGCCGTCGTTGAAGTTGAAGGCGGGAGTGTTTTCGGAAATCTCGGTCACGGGAATGGTGTAGCCGACGGTGTCGAGGTACTGCCGATGGCTGGGGTAGAGCGTCGAGGTGCTGGCGTCATAGTACGCGTCGTCGAGGCTCGGGAACTCCATCCCGGTGGAGTCGTAGCCGCCGGTCTCGGTGGGGTGGATCTCAGCCGAGCCGCTCAACGTGACGTTGGCGTCGGTGTAAAAGCCGTCGAGCTCTTCCTTGTAACCGTCGCCGGGCACGTCCGCCTCACCCCATGCCACGCTGCCTGAGAGGTCGACGTCACCGTTCTGGATGCGCACCTCGGCGTCGAGCGACTCGACGAGCTCGCCGTTGAACATGACTTTGGGCACCGCCGGCAGCTTCACCGCTGCGGCGCCGAAGTTGTCGGCGTCGCCGGCGCCGCGGTAGTGGTTGAGCACGAACGCGGTACCGCCCTGATTGGTGTCGGTCGTGGGGTCGCCGACGACGTGAATCGATCCGCGCACCTGCACGTTGCCGTTGATCGAGTTGCCGGCCTGTCCGGCGCCGCCGAAGATGGCGTTGTCCCACACTGTCATGCGTCGCACCACGATGCGCATGTCGGAGCGCAGGTTTGCCGTCGAAGGCTCTACGACGCCGCTGTTGCCCGTGGCGCCGACCGGAATGAGCAACCAAGCCTTGGTGCCGGAGCCGTTGGCAG
>CBDUXW010000511.1:0-2457 GCA_965371275.1 uncultured bacterium
CGATGCGGATGCTGGAGCAGGGGGTGGCCAGCGTCGAGGACATCGATACCGCCATGGAGCTCGGTTATCGGCACCCGATGGGGCCGCTCAAGCTCACCGACCTCGTTGGCCTCGACGTGCGCCTGGCGATCGCCGACTACCTACACGAAGAGCTGGGGACCGAGGCGTTCCGACCGCCGGACGTTCTGCGGCGCATGGTGGAGGAAGGCAAGCTGGGCAAGAAGAGCGGCAGCGGCTTCTATGACTGGGACTAGCGGGTGCCCGCGGACACGGCTGCTAGGATCGATGCGGGAGCATAGGGGTCAGAGAAGAACTTCGAGGTGAGCGTGATACAGACCAAGTTGACCGCCGCCGGCGTGCTGTTGCTGCTGGCCGGATCGACAGGCTTCGCGTTGGTCGCCGCGCAAGAGCAGCAACCGCCTCCGTTTTCGCGCTCGAAGTGGATCGAGCAGTATCGACTTCCGTATCCCGGGGAGAGCCGTCCCGCGTCGGAAGTTGCTCCACTTCCGGGTGCCGTCCCTGCCGATTTCTTTCTGTTGAGCAACAGCGCGGCTTTCGTCGATCCGGAAATCACGGCGCCGCAGCGTGTCAACAATGATCTTCTGCCGCCCGGCGGCGCGACCAACCCGTGGTCGCAGGCGGAGCCGGATCTCGACGTCAATCCTTTCAACGAGCTCAACCTCGTCGGCGTGTACCAGGAGAGCAGGTTCCGAGACGGTGGTGCGCGAACCCTGAACTTCACCACGTCGGTGGACGGCGGTTTGACGTGGACGGAGGGCAGCTTGCCGCTGATCACCCAGGAATTCGGCGGCCCCTGGGAGAGAGCCTCCGATCCGTGGGTAGCGTTCGGCCCCAATGACCGCGTCTACTACGTCAGCCTCGATTTCAACGAAACGACACCGCCGAACCAGGTCGGGGTCAGCGTCTCGACCGACGGTGGCCTCACCTGGGGGCCGCCGGTGCCGGTGTTGCGCAGCGAGCTCGACTTCAACGACAAAGAGGCCATCGAGGTCGACACGCAGCCGGGCAGTCCGCGCTTCGGTAACGTCTACGTGGCCTGGGACATCAACATCGCCCAGGGAAACAACGTTGCCGCACAGCACCTCGTCGTGTCGCGCTCGACGAACGGCGGTGTGAGCTACTCATCGCCGGTGGTGCTGCGCACGGCGGGAGCCAACATCGGCGCGATTCCGCGGGTGGCGCCCGATGGCACGCTGTACGTCATATGGGGCGGCACGTTCCCGGGATCGACGGCTTGGTCGATCTTCCTATCGCGTAGCACCAACGGCGGCGCCACGTTTTCGACGCCGCGTGTGATCCAGGCATTGAACCAGCAAAGCGTGCCGTTCATTCGCGATGGTTCGATCTTGCCGTCGATGGCGATCGACAGAACCAACGGCGATATCTATCTCGTATGGGCCGACTCCCGATGGACCGGTGTTGACCAGGCGACATTTTCGTATTCTCGCGACGGTGGGGTGACCTGGTCCGAGCCCGTCCGGGTGAGCGACGGCCCCGGCGATGCGCCCACGTTTACCGCCGCCGTCGCCGTGAATCGGCAGGGAGAGGTTGCCGTCAGCTACACGAGCCTCGAAAACGATCCGGCCCGGACCTTCTTGATCGATCAGTACGTCAGCATCTCGCGCGATCGCGGCGTCAGCTTCGAGTCGCGTCGCCGCCTCAGCCCGGTGACCAGTGATATTCGTTGGGCGGCCTGGGCGCGCGAGTTTTTCCTGGGTGACTACACGGGCATCGCCGCCGGCGTGAGCAAGTTCCACATGTTGTGGACGTTTCCACTGCTTCCTTCACCGACGACGCTCGCGCTGCCCACGGATCTCGTCATCGGTCTGGATCCGCCACTCGGCGGCGACACAGGCTTCCCGTCCCTTCCGTTGCGGCTACAAACGGACGTCTTCTTCTCGAGTACTCGCTGATCACTTTCTTCTTTCAGGAGTTCGGTGAGCATCGGCTGCGCCTCCACGAGCGGGAGGTGGGGGGCTCGGAAGGCGTGGCGATCTTCCTGCACGACGGCTTGGGCGCCATCGACGCCTGGCGGGACCTTCCAGAGGTTGCCGGCGCGGTGGCCCCGGCCGGGCGGGTATTGGTGTACGACCGATGGGGCTACGGGGGTTCCGAGGCGCGCGCGCGTTTCACTCCCGGCTTCATGGAAGCGGAGGTGCCGGTGTTGGAGGAGATCGTCGAATCGTTGACCACGCCCCCTGTGCACCTCATCGGCCACTCCGACGGCGCCAGCATCGCGCTGTTGTTTGCCGCCGCGCGACCCGACCTCGTTGCCTCGGTGGTCAGCATCGCCGCTCATACCTTCGTTGAATCCATCACGGCGCGGAGCATTCGGGCGTTGGTCGACGCGGCGAACAGCGGCAATTTGCCGCCGTGGTTGCGGCGCCAGCATGGCCCCCGCGCGGAATCCTTGCTGCGGGCCTGGGCCGACGTGTG
>CBDUXW010000512.1:0-2455 GCA_965371275.1 uncultured bacterium
TCGAGGCGCGCCGAGGTTGCGGCATCCACCCCTTGTTGTCCAAACTTGCTCATGATGCATAAGAATAGTCGCTCCGACATCAACGCGGTGCTAGCTGCTAGCGGTGCCCCCGACCGAGGAGATCCCGAAATGACGCCCACCATCGATCGTCACCGCGGCCAGCGGGGCTTTGCCACGATTCTCGTAGCCGCGGTTCTGACGCTGGCGCTGGCGCCGGCGATTCTCGCGTGCGACGCGGATACTGCCGGCACCGCCACACGCGCGCCGCAGAACGGCAAGACTGCCGCCGCCAATGCCTTCGACGGCGAGCGGGCGATGATGTACGCGCGGGATATCGTGGCCTTCGGCCCGCGACCGGTGGGCACCGACGCGCTCGAGCAGACGCGTGGCTATATCGAGGCCGAGCTGGCGAGCTTCGGCCTTACGGTCGAGCGCGACGAGTTCGTCGGCGATACGCCGGTCGGCGACATCGCGATGGCCAACTTGATCGCCTACGTCCCCGCAGTCGAGGGCGCTCCGGATGGGCCGGTGATCATTTTTTCCGGCCACTACGACACATTGAAACGAGATGCGTTTGACTTCGTCGGTGCCAACGACGCCGGCTCGAGTACCGCGATCTTGCTCGAGCTCGGGCGCGTGCTGGCCGAGAATCCGCCACCTCTGCCGATGTGGCTGGTGTTTTTCGACGGCGAGGAAGCGCTGGTCAGCTGGTCGGCGAGCGACAGCCGCTACGGCAGTCGCCACATGGTCGAGCGCATGCAGGCGGCCGGCGAGCTCGACCAGATTGGCGCCATGATTCTCTTCGACATGATCGGTGACGCCGACTTACGTTTCCCGAAAGACGGCAACTCTACGGGTTGGGTCAACGATCTCGTTTGGGACGTTGCGGCGCAGATCGGCCACAGCAACGTGTTCGCCGGCGGTACGCAGTTCATGGAAGATGATCACACGCCGTTTGTCGATGCCGGTGTCAACGCGATCGACCTGATCGATTACGACTTCGGTCCGGGCAACCGCTACTGGCACGCGCCGTTCGACACCTACGACAAGCTTGGTGCCGGCGGCTTTCAGGCGGTAGGGGAGACGGCTCTTTCGGTGTTGCCGGTGCTGGCGGAAAGGCTTCTCGACTCCCGCTAGTCTCGATCTTGCGCTGACGCGCGCCGGCTAGCGGATGTAGCCCAGGGCGCGTAGGCGCTCGAGGATCGCCGGATCGACGTTGTCCGCGCCTTCGGCCAGGCTGCGGGCGTTGTCGGCTAGGGCGCGAAACTCGAGATGCGTGGCGTGCATGTCGTCGCGCCGCTGGGCGAGCCGCCGGGAAAGATCTCTGCGCTCGCCCGGATCGTTGCCCAGGTCGAACAAACGCAAGCGCGGCGGGCTCTCTCCGCCCCGCGGAATCGTGATCAGCTTGTGTGCCTCTTCGATGATCGCGGTGCCGTATCCGTTCAGCACGGCAAACAGCGGCCGCGGCTCGCGCCGGCCGGCACGCACGTTCTTCAGGCTGCGTCCCTGGCTCAGCTCCAAAGGGCTCAAACCGGCGATGTCCAGCAGCGTGTCGGGAACGTCCACGAGGCTAACGAACTCGCCGATGCTCTCCCCGGACAATTCACCTTCGGGCAGCTTGACGATCAGCGGCACGTTGAGCGTCGTACCGAACAGGTTCCGCTCGTGTCCTTTCCTGCCGTGCTCGAAGAACTCGTCGCCGTGATCGGCGGTGAGCACCACCAGCATCTCGTCCCACAGGCCGCGATCGCGGAGTTCGTCGAACAGCATGCCCACGTAACTGTCGGTATACGCGATCTCGCCGTCGTAGAGGGCGACGATGTGCTGCAGGTCGCGCCGATCCATCTGGCGGTTGATCTGGCGGTTCCAGTAGAAATCCAGCGACGTGATCGAGCCCTCGTAGTCGGGGTCGAACATCGTGTCGTACGGCGGTGGGGGCGCGTAGTCGTAGTGAACGTCCCAGTAGTGCAAGAAGAGAAAGAAGGGCTTCTCACCCTCGCTGCCGAAGGCATCGAGCGCCTCTACGGCGCGCCGGTGTACCTCCGCTGAGGTCTGGCCCCAGTGCGAGTCTTCGCGGTTCTCGGGCCGTGTCTCGAATACCCCGGTGGCGTCGTCATAGGAATCCCAGCCCTGGTCGAAGCCGAAAGCGCGGTTGAGGTACGGACCCGACACCACCGCGCGGGTCGCGTATCCGGCATCTTGAAAGGTCTCCGAAACCAGCATGGCCGCGTCGCTGAGGCGGCTCCTTCCGCCCATGACCCCGTGCAATTCGGGGTACAACCCGGTGAGCATCGAGGCGTGCGCGGGCAACGTCCACGTCGTCGTACTCACGGCGTTCTCGAACAGCACGCCCGCGGCCGCCAGCGCGTCGATGTTCGGGCTCGTCGCCCGCCCGTAGCCGTAGGCGCCGAGATGATCCGGACGCAGGCTGTCGATCGAGATCAGCACGATGTTG
>CBDUXW010000513.1:0-2396 GCA_965371275.1 uncultured bacterium
GACCTTCCACGAGGTCGTCGTCAAGCCGCTGGTCCCGGCGGAACCCGGCGCCAGCGTTCACACGAAGACCAAGAAGCTCACCCGCCTATTCGAGAAATACGTCAAGCTGTCGGCCAACCTGCCACACGAGGCAATGCTGGCCGCGGTGAAAAAAGATGATCCCAGCCGCCTCGCCGACACCATCGGCGCCCATCTGAACGTCGATCTGCACGCCAAGCAGGACCTTCTGGAAATCGTCGACATCGAGGCGCGTCTCGACAAGCTCATCGAGGTGGTCACCTTCGAGATCGAGAAGCTACGGGTCGACAAGAAAATCCAGGGCCAGGTCAAGAAGCAGATGGAGCAGGCCCAGAAGGAGTACTACCTCAACGAGAAGATGAAGGCGATCCGGCAAGAGCTGGGCCGCAAAGACGGTAAGGGCTCCGAGGTCGACCAGATGCGCGCCCGCATGGTCAAGTCGCGGATGCCGGCCGAGGTCATGGAAAAGGCCGAGCAGGAGCTCGAACGACTGGAGGCCATGCCGCCGATGTCGGCCGAGGCCACCGTGTCGCGCAACTACATCGACTGGTTGGTGTCGGTGCCGTGGTTCCGCCGCACGCGCGAGAACACCGACCTGGCGCTCGCCGCCGATATCCTCAACGAGGACCACCACGGCTTGGAGAAGATCAAGGAACGCATCATCGAGTTTCTGGCCGTGCGTCAGCTCGTCGACCGGATGAAGGGCTCGATCCTGTGCTTCGTCGGCGCCCCCGGTGTCGGTAAGTCGTCACTCGGTCGTTCGATCGCCCGTGCCACGGGCCGCGAGTTCGTGCGCCTGTCGCTCGGCGGCGTGCGCGACGAAGCCGAGGTCCGCGGCCATCGCCGCACGTACATCGGTGCCTTCCCCGGGCAGATCATGCAGCGCATGAAGGCGGCCGGCGTCGTCAACCCCGTCTTTCTGCTCGACGAAGTCGACAAGATGAGCATGGACTTCCGCGGCGACCCGTCATCGGCGTTGATGGAGGTGCTCGACCCGGACCAGAACAACGAGTTCGTCGACCACTACCTCGATGCCGAGTACGACCTGTCGCACGTCATGTTCATCGCCACGGCCAACGTGTTGCACACCATTCCGGCGCCGCTACAGGACCGCATGGAAATCATCCGGCTGTCGGGCTACACACAGCGCGAGAAGGCCGAGATCGCCCGGCGCCACCTGGTGGGCAAGCAGATCGCGTATCACGGCCTGCGCGAGAACCAGATGGAGATCACCGACGGTGCACTAGAACGCGTGATCGAGGAGTACACGCGTGAGGCCGGGGTCCGCAATCTGGAGCGCGAGATCGCCCGCGTCGCACGCAAGGGCGCACGCGAGCTCGTCGGGCAGTACTCCACCGAGATCGCCAAGGCGGCCGAAGCAGCCGCAGCTCTCGAGGACGATGAGCGCGCCATGGCGGTTGCCGACGACGGCATCGAATCGCCGCCGCTGGAGACCGCCGGCGACGAGGCCGAAGCCGTCGACGAGCTCAAGGAGATCACCCAGGCGTCCGCGGACGACGAGTACGACGACGAAGACACCGCTGACGACTACATGGATGACCAGTTCGACGTCGAAAGCGACGAGTTCGCGGGCATCGGGGACACCTACGATCTGCCCGACGAAGAGGAAGAAGATGAGCTCGGCGCCATCATCGAGGCGCGCAACCCGATGGACCGGGCGATGCCGAATCGAACGCCGGTCGCCGACGCCATCCCTGAAGACGCCCACATCGTCGTCGACAGCGAAAAGCTCGAGGAATACCTCGGCGTGCCACGCTTCAAGCGACGGCAAATGGAAGAAAAAGCGGAGATCGGCCTGGTGGCCGGCCTGGCGTGGACCGAACGTGGCGGCGAGATTCTCGCCATCGAGGCCACGCTGATGCCGGGCAAGGGCAAGCTGGCGCTCACCGGCCAGCTCGGCGACGTGATGCAGGAATCAGGTCAGGCAGCCATGTCGTACGTGCGCTCACGCGCCGAGACGTTCGATCTCGACAAGGACTTCCACGAAAAGCACGACATCCACTTGCACGTGCCCGAAGGCGCCATTCCCAAGGACGGCCCTTCAGCGGGCATCACGCTGGCCACCGCCATCGTTTCGGCGATCACCCGCGTTCCGGTTCGAAACGACCTGGCGATGACGGGCGAGATCACCCTGCGCGGCAAGGTGTTGCCGATCGGCGGGCTCAAGGAAAAGGTTCTCGCGGCTCATCGCGCCGGCATGACGCAGGTCATCATGCCGCTGGAGAACGAGAAAGATCTCAAAGAAGTTCCCGAAGAAGTTTTGGAAGATTTGACAATCAGCTTCGTCGACGACATGGACGAAGTGTTACGCATCGCGCTGGTGTCGCCGTTGACTTCCGAGTCGGACGGCGATGACG
>CBDUXW010000514.1:0-2389 GCA_965371275.1 uncultured bacterium
GGTGCCGCTACGGGCACCGTGGGGGACCATGAGCGAACGCCACGCGGACGTCGTCGTTGTCGGGGGCGGGGTAATCGGCTGCTCAATTGCCTGGCATCTGACGCGGGCCGGTATTTCCGACATCGTGATTCTCGAAAAAGGCACGCTGGCCGGTGGCGCCACCGGAATTTGCCCGGGCGGCATTCGCCAGCAGTTCGAGGGCGAAGCGGACTGCCTGTGGGCGCAGCGTTCGGTGCGCTTTTGGGAGGAGATCAACGACATTCTCGAGCCCGAGCATCCATTCGACTTCGAGCGCTCGGGGTACCTGTTCGTCGCCCACGGTCCGGACCTGCTGCAGCGGTTGCAGGGCAACGTCGAGCGCCAGAATGCGTTGGGAATTCCCTCGGAGGTTCTCGGGCGCGATGACATCAGCGCCATGCTGCCGGCGCTGCGTACCGAGGAGATTTTCGGGGGCGCGTTTTGCCGAGAAGATGGTTTCATCGAGGACGCCCACGGCGTCACCCACGTGTTGGCGCAGCGCGCCGAGGACGCCGGCGCCCGCGTTTTGTTCGAAGAGGCCGTGGAGCTCCGCCGGGACGGATCGGGATGGGCGGTCGGCACGCGTCCCGCCGGGTTACGGGCCGATGGCGGCGGCGCGTCGCACGGCGACGCCATCCGCTGCGACAAGCTGATCTTGGCGGCGGGCGTCGACAGCGTGCCGCTGGCCGCAACCGTCGGCCTCGAGCTGCCGATCGTTGCGCAGCGCCGCCGCTTGGCCTTCACATTGCCGTACGACGACATCGTGATGGCGCCGCTGGTGATCGCTCCCGACGTGGCGTTTGCCGGCAAGCAACTGACAAGCGGTGGGTTTTACATCGGCTGGCTCGCAGAGTCGGGCGACGAGCCCGAGCTGGTGTTCACGGAGCAGGCATTGCGCGCCGGCCTGAACCTTTGGAGCCGGTTCGATGAGCTGCCGGTGCGTCGCGTGTTGGCCGGAATGTACGACACGACGCCTGATCGGCGACCGATACTCGGTGGCGTGCCGGGACTCGACAACTTCGGTTTAGCCGTCGGCTTCAGCGGCCACGGATTCATGTTGGCGCCGGCGGTAGGGGAGGCGCTCACCGGCTGGGTCACCGGCGACCCCGTCGACCTTCCGGAGGAGCCGTTTGCGTGGGCGCGTTTCGCCGGGGGCACCGCGGACGACGAAGGTTTGGTGATCTGACGTGCTCGAGCTGAGCGCCAAGCAGATAGTCGGCGCCGTGGCTTTCTGTCTTCTCCTGACCATCGTGCACACCTGGCCGTTGGCCGGCGCCCCCGGCACGTTGTCGCGCAACGACAACGCCGACAACCAGCTCAACGAGTGGATCATTGCCTGGGTTGCACACCAGCTGCCGAGCGATCCGCTGCACCTGTACGACGCCAACATCTTCTACCCCGAGCCGCGCACGCTGGCATTTTCGGAGCCGCTGATCGTACCCGCGCTCATGGTGGCGCCGGTGTTGTGGGTGGGGTTCTCGCCGGTGCTGGCGCACAACCTGGCGTTGATGCTCGGCATGGTGCTGACTGCCGCCGCCGGGTACCTGTTGGTCGTACGTTTTACCGGCTATCACCTCGGCGGCTTGCTGGCCGCCTCGCTGGTGGCGTTCAACGCGCTGACATTGACCAGCATGCCGCAGATTCAGATACACCATGGTTACGGTGTGATTCTGGCGATCCTCGGGTTCGACCTGATGCTCGCCGAGCCGCTTCGCTACCGCGGCCCGGCATTGCTTGGCGGCTCCCTGCTGATGTTGGCTCTCACCTCCGGCTACATGACGGTGCTCGGGCTCACCGCGGTGGGGGTGACGGCGCTGGTGCGCGCCCGGGAGCTACTCGCCGAGCCCGCACGGCCGGCGCTGAAAGCGCTCGGCGTCGCCGCGCTGGTCACCGCCGCCCTCGTCGGCGTGTTGCTGGCTCCGTATTGGCTGGCGCATACGGAGCAAGGGTTGACACGCGTGCCCAACACGCCGGCCTCGAGCATCTTGGCGAGTTACTTTTCGTCCGGCGCGCGGATTCACTTCACGACGTGGGTACAGCTGGTGTCGGGCGCGCGGGCGTTTCTCTTTCCCGGATTCGTGCCGCTCGGGCTGGCGCTCGTCGCCGTGATCGGTATGGCGGGCAAACGGGAGCGGCGGCGCATGTACGCGCTGGCGGCCGTCGGCGCCGTCGGCGTGTTCTTTTCGTTCGGGAGCAGTAACCCTGTGTACATGGCGCTGTACCGAATGCTGCCGCCGTTGCAGGGGTTGCGCATCGTCGCTCGCTTCGGTCTGCTCTTGCTGATGATGGTCGGGGTGCTGGCCGGCTGGTGGGTGGACAGCTCGTTCGAAACCGCGCCGGGTGTGAAGAACAAGCGTGACGACGGGTAGAC
>CBDUXW010000515.1:0-2362 GCA_965371275.1 uncultured bacterium
CAGCGACGATTTGCTGGGGGCCTGCCCGCGGCGTCCGTAGCACCGGCGCCGAACCGCCATTCGGCGCGCTTGCGCCACTTGATGTCGAAGTTCACCCGTACGCCATGGTCGCGCCGCTACGGCGGATCAGAGCGGAAACTGACGATCGGTGGCCGTCTGAGCTAAAGGAAGACACTGTTCGCGTGATATGTTGACATAAGCATATATGTCGCTATCGACGCGAGCCACTCATGAAACGAACCACGATTTACCTCGACCCCGAGCTCGAGATCTTGCTGAAGATCGAAGCGATGCAGCGCAAGCAGCCGATGGCCGAGTTGATCCGCGAGGCGCTACGCGCCTATCTACGGGAGCGTCCGAGCGACGCCCCGCCGGGCGCCGGCGCCTTCGACAGCGGGATCACGGACACCGCCGAACGAGCGGAAGAAGCGCTCGGCGATCACGGATTCGGGGAGACCCCCTGAATGGCGATCATCCTCGACACGGGCATTGTGTACGCGTACTACGACCGCCGCGACTCGTGGCATGCGCGGGCGCGTGAGGTGACCGAGGAGAATCGCGGGGCGCTCATCCTGCCGTCGCCGGTCATCCCCGAGGTCGACCATCTGCTCGGCGCTCGCTTGGGCGCCGCAGCTCGCCTCTCGCTCTACGACGGACTCGCCGGCGGGCACTTCTTCGTCGCCGAGCTACCCGCCGACGGCTACGGACGGGTCGAAGAGCTGAACCGGCAATTCGCGGCGCTGGACCTCGGCTTCGTCGACGCCGCCGTGATCGCAATCGCCGAAACTCTCGGGCTCATGCGCATCGCCACCACCGATCGCCGCGATTTCGGCGCCGTGGCCGACGATCTCGGTTTGGAGCTCGTCCCCTGACCGCAGGGAACCCTCGGCCTGGCCGGCGGTTCTACACGCCGTTCTCCGCGCCCACAGCAGTGGGGCGGTGAGACATGCGGGCTAGAACTGGACGACGTGGCCGGCTTCGCGGAGGGCGTCGATGGCGTCCGGCAGAATCTTCTCTTCGACGAAGATGTAGTCGGTGTCAAAGGTCGAGATGGCGAACATGCTGATGCCGGCGGCAGCCAGCGGAGTGGTCAACGCGGCCAGCACACCGACTTCAGACAGATCGAAGGGGCCGAGCACCTTGAGGCACGAGAAGCCGCGCTCCGCACGCATTCCGCTCGGCGTGAGGTCCTCTTCGCAAACAATCGACAGCTCATCGGCGGTACGCGATACCGACCAGAAGCCACCGTGGTCGACCCACGAAGGGACCAGGGCCTTGGCGCCAAAACGACAAATTGCGAATCGGCCGCTCATGACTACGAGCTCGTAAGATCGGACAGGCTCGTGCAACGCGTGTTCTTCCTGTGAAGCCGTAGTGAAAGCGTGATGGGCCTTGCACCGCCGCCAAGGGCGCAGGTGCAAGGCGCCGCGACGTCGGCGATACCATGGCCCATCCCTTCGCGCCGCAGTTTGCGCGATTCGGAGACAAGCTGCAAATCGATCGTGTCAGTGGCCGTCTCCTAAGAGCATAGAGTCGTTGATGACGCCTACGTAACATGGCTATTATAGCTATATGAAAAAGGCCAGTGTCGTGGAGGTAAAGAACAAGCTCAGTAGCTACCTGGCATACGTTCGGCGCGGCGGGCGGGTGATCATCTTCAACCGCGATACGCCGGTAGCAGAGCTCGTGCCCATCCAGGGAACAACAGAGGAACCGCGTAACGATTCGCTGGCGCGCTCGGTTGCCGAGCTGGCGCGCGCCGGCATCGTACGGCGCGGTACGGGACAGGTCTGCGTCGAGCTGCTCGAGGAGCCCACGGGCGCGCCCAGCGGCGTGCTCGAGGGGCTGCTCGACGAACGCGCCACCGGGCGGTGAGGTTCTGGGACAGCTCGGCCGTAGTGCCGCTGCTGGTGCCGGAGCAACAATCCGCCGCCTGCTTCCGATTACTCACCGACGATCCGGAGGTCGTCGTGTGGGGATCGACACCGATCGAGGCATTGTCGGCAGTACATCGCAGGGCGCGTGGCGGCGAGCTCGATCGCAACACTTTCGATGTTGCCCTGAGACAACTGGAGGTGATCCGCTCGGGGTGGGACGAGGTCCTCGACATCGAGATCGTGCGGGCGCGGGCGGCACGTTTGCTAGCCGTGCATCCGCTGCGCGCCGCCGACGCGCTGCAGCTCGCGGCCGCGCTGATCGCGAGCAGCGAGCGCACCGAGCGAGTTGAATTCGTCGGCCTCGACGCGCGGCTCAACGACGCGGCGCGCCGCGAAGGGTTCCACGTTCAGCCGGACTAGAAGAAAATCGTGACGGTCAGAACCTCCTGGTAGCGCCCCGCCGGAGCCAGCACCCCATGAGGACG
>CBDUXW010000516.1:0-2351 GCA_965371275.1 uncultured bacterium
GTCTTGTAGTAGTCGCTGTAGCGTTTGAGCACGGCGCTGGCGTGCTTCTGGCTGCGCAGCCCCTCACCGGAAAATACGCCCGGCCCTGTCGAATACACCCTTGGGCCCACCGTCATGCCGGCGGCGACGCGATCGGAGTAGGTCAGCACGTCGGTGGTCGACGTTTGCGGATCGCGCGTCGTGGTAACGCCGTATGCCAGGTTGGCCAGGTACATCCAGATCTGGCTCTTGTGGATGCCCCACGCCGGCCACATGTGGGCATGCGTGTCGACGAAGCCCGGGATCACGGTCTTGCCGGCAATATCGATCACGTCGGCGCCGCTCGGAATATCGACCTGGCCGCGACGACCCACCGCAACAATGCGGTTGTTTTCCACGACGATGTCGGCGTTCTCGATGATCTCGTCACCGTTCATCGTGATGGCGCGGCCGCCGCGCAGCACCGCTACGCCTGTTGGAATATCGCGCTCGACTTCCACGATGACGCGCTCTTCGAACGGCGAGTAGACGGGCTCTTCGTCCTCTTCCTCGGCTTCTTCCTGCGCCGCCTCCTCTGCCTCTTCGGTGTCCGCTTCGGCTTCCGCGAGAGCCTCGGCAGCGGCCTCGGCTTCTCTCGCGGTCTCGAGGTCGTACACGAGAACGGCATTGCCGATCGACCAATGGACAGTGTTGCCGTCGCGTCCCCAGGCCGGGAATTGGGCGCCGATGTCGGTGAGCCGGCGCACCGGCACCACCGCCCTTTCGGGGTTGGCCACCGACACTGTCGGCGTATCGCCGCCGACGCGGGGCACGGCGACGACATAGAGATCCTGGCCCACCTGGGCGAGCGCCTTGCCGCCCACCGGCGCCATCTGGATCCACCCCGCCGTCGGCGCGTTTTCCGCACCCGGAGCCTTGCGGCCGCGCACCTGCAGGTGGGCCTTCTGGTCGGTGCCGTCCCAGCGAATCGAGATCAGGCCCTCACCGCGCTGGTTCATGTAGATGCGTTCACCATCGGCGGTGAAATGCGGGTTGGTGCGACCCTCGGTAGGAGCGATCAGTGTCCATTCGCCACCCGTCGCCGGGATCCACACCAGGTCCACCGAGGCGCCGAAGGCACGCATACCGGTGGCGTCTTCGAAATTGCGCGCCGCACCGCGAACCGCGATGATGCGCTCGCCATCGGGTGACCACACCGGGTTCTGGTAGATACCGGTCTGCGTGGTCAACTGGACGGGCGTGCCGCCGGCGGCGGGCACCCGATAGATGGCACCGTCGTCGTCGAACGACCAGGCCACGAAGGCCACGGACTGGCCGTCGGGCGCCCACGTCGGCTGCGCCTCGATGACGTCACCGGAGTTGTCCGTAACACGGCGCGGCGTGCCGTTCGGCCAGTCCATCAGGTACACGTGGTCGAGGCCGACGAACGCCAGCTTGGAACCGTCGGGCGACGGCACGCCGTCGCGAATCTGGGTAACTTCAATGGTGGCGGTGTCCTCAACGGGATATTCGAAGAACACGGCCGGCCCGTAGGCCACCTCGGTGTCGATCTGGAACGGCACCACGACCGGATCGGAGCCGTCCACCGGCACCCGCCAGATCTTGCCCTCGTAGGTGGTCACGACCTCGCTCGAGTCCGGTGTAAACGACATGCCCGGGAAGGCGTCGCGCGTTGCCATTGCTTCCTGGTCGTCGCGCTGCACCGGGTACATGAGCCAGCGCTCATCGCCGGTGTCGAGCTCGCGCAGTCGCAGCCCGGTCTCGGTTTCGAAGCGCGTCGCGTAGGCCATCAGCTTGCCGTCGGGCGACAGCGTCGGGCGCACGGCCGAGCCGTAGCGCGACGTCCGCGTTATCTGCTCGCCGGTGTCGCGGTCGTAGTAGTAAATCTGGTACTGCGGGAAGATGGCGTTGTACTGCCAGTCGCCGTTGCGCCGTGCGAACCAGATGTAGCGGTCGTCGGGTCCGAAGGCGGCGCCGATGGTCTTGACGTTCGCCGGCTCGTCGATGAGCTGGATACCTGAACCGCCGTCGACGTGCCACATCCACAGCTTGCCGCGGCGCCCGAACGACCTGCTGGCGACGACGTACTCGCCGTCGGGCGTCCACTCCGGCGACGTGTAGGAGTTGTTCTTGCCCTCGGTGAGCTCGTCAATGGCGTACTCACCGTCGTCGTTCTGCTCGTCGAGGTCGAGCACGTGCAGGTTTTCGCCGCCCTGGGCGTCGGAGACGAACAAGATCTGGCGACCGTCCGGGGAGAAGCGCGGCTGCGAGTCGAATGCCATGCCCGAGGTGATCTGCTGCGCCGCGCCGCCGCTGAAGGGCAGCAGGTAGAGATCGCCGAGCAGGTCGAAAACGATCCACTCGCCGTCGGG
>CBDUXW010000517.1:0-2338 GCA_965371275.1 uncultured bacterium
GTGGCGAGCCGAGCAACACCTCCATGACCCACTTGCCGCGCAACACCGGCGACGTACGGTTGGCGTGCGATGTGGACGTCAGGATGCTGCTGTGCGACAACACGCCGCGGCGCCGATCGTCGGGATACGTGACCCGCCGGAAGTCCGTACCGATGACGTCGTCGATGCCGTAGTGGCGCGCCAGGCGCGCGTCGACGAAGGTGTAGTCGGCGGTCAACAATTCGAACACGCTGCGATCGTCGACCACCAGGCTATGGAAGAAAAGCTCGGTCTCGCGCCGCATGGAGTCGCCGAGCTGCTGGTAGTAATCGGGATAGCGCAGCGCATCGGGGTGAACCTTGTCGAGGTCGGCCAAGCGCAGCCACAGCGCCGCGAAGCGGCTGCCCATCGCCTCGGCGCGCGGATCCAGCAGCATCCTGCGAACCTGTCGCTCGAGTGTGTCCGGCGGCGACAACTCGCCCTGGCGAGCCAGAACGATCAGCTCCTCATCCGGCCCGGTCGCCCACAGGAAAAAGGACAGGCGCGACGCCAGATCCATATCGCCGATGCGATAGCTGTCGCCCGCCGGCACGCCGGCGCCCGGTTCTTCAAAGCGGAAGATGAAGTCCGGGCTCGCGAGAATCGCCTGCAATGCCGTGCGAATGCCGAGCTCGAAGCCGCCCTCGGCCGCACCCACCGCGTAGAACGCCAATATCACCGTTACATCATCGTCCGTCAGCGGCCGTCGATAGGCCTTCTCACCGAGGCGCGTCAGGACTTCTTCGGCCGCCGGCCGTTCCTTTTCCGGAGAGGTCGGACGGCGCGTGAAGATCCCTCGACGGATGGGCGTCTCCGAGACTCCGGTGACGTTGTACGGCCCGCCGATCACGAAATCGCGCATGTGCGGCAACGTGGTGATGCCGTACGAGTAGCCGATCTTCTTGTCGGCCAAGCTCCATTCGTGCGGCGACAGAAGATCTTCAACCGGCCCCTCGTAACGGCGGATGAACGCCGACGAAACACGGTGCGGGCCGGCGCGAACGAACACCGGCTCACTTTTCAGCTCGAGGCCCTCGGATTCCTGTCGATGCGCCCACCGATCGATGTCGAGCAAGGCGACGCGCTCGCCGTCGATCGATATTTCGACCTGCTCGGGCGCATCGTACGTATGCAGCGCGCCGCGAGCGCTGCCGAACATGTTCCCCGTCGACTCGTGGTGAAACGCCATGCGGAAGTGATAGTCGCCGTCGGCCGGGAAGTTGTGGATCACCGAGACGCCCCCTCGCGTACCGACCGGCGCCCCCTCTACCTGCTCGCGCTGCTCGTTGTAGCGCGGCAGTTCGTACGTCGCTTCGCTCGGCGTCGCCTCGGGGTCGCCGACTGCCAGCCGGCTGATCTCCGCGGCGCCACGCAGGTAGCCGTCCATCACCGTGGCCGACAGACCTTGCACGTCGGCGATGTTGTCGAAGCCGGCGCTGATCGTGTCCGGAGGCAGGTAGGCGCCGGCATCGATGTGCAGCCCCAGCAAGTCGTATATCGAGCGCTCGTATTCGGCTCGATTCAATCTCTGAAATGTCCGCCCGCCCGGATTCGGGTTCGCCGCGGCGGCGACATCGATGGTCGAGCTCAGCGACGCGATCAGCGATGCGTACGTGGCGGCGTCGGGGCGCTGCGCCGTCGACGGCGGCATCATGCCGGCCTGCAGCTTGCGGATCATTCTCTCCGCAACCTCGGCGTTCTCGTCGGCACGCGCCGCGTCGAACGACTCGAACGTCAGCCCGCCCGTGCGGTCCTTGTCGTTGTGACAGCGGAAGCAGTAGCGGCCGATGAGCATGTTCTGCTCCTGAAACGACAGCGGCGCCCCGGCACGGACCCCGGCCGCAGAAGAGATACTCGACCGGCGCGAACCCGTAGCCGTCGGTTCGCCGTCGTGTTGCGCCAGACTGGTGCTCGCAGCCAGACCGAGACACAGAAATCCCGCGGCCGCGAGGGCAAGCGTCAATCTCCTCATGGCGGGGCCAGTATACGGTGAATCCCGGCCCTTTACTCGGCAAAACCGGCGAAAACCGTCCGTTCCTTCGCCATGCCGCATGAACGCCGTCCGTCGCGCCCTCGGCGTCGTTGGCGGCTTCCCCTCAGCCTGCCTCGCGGCCGCCGCTGCTGCTCTCGGGTAGGACATTTCCGTCCACTTGGATAAAGTGAACCGGCTATGGTGCGCACATACATCCCGGAGAGCCTCTGATGAGACAACGAAATTCCACGCCGTTGCGAATCCTGGCCGCCGCCGGCTTGGCCCTTTTTGTCGCCGGGCCGGCGCAGGCGCAGGGCCGCCGCGCTTCCGGGTGGTAGCCCGGCCCGC
>CBDUXW010000518.1:0-2325 GCA_965371275.1 uncultured bacterium
GGTGGGCCGCTTTGCGCAAATACCCCTTCTGGACAAGCTGCTCCACGTGCTTGTATACCGTGGCAGGGGAGGAAAGGCCGAAGCGCTCGCCGATTTCCTGGAGCGTAGGTGCGTAGCCGTGGGCGTCGATGTGCTCGCGTACGTAGTCGTGAATTTCTTTTTGGCGCTTGGTCAGGTACATAGGTGTCACGAGAAGACTGCGAAAACCACCGAAACCTGTAACAATAATACCCGAATCTAACACGAATGTAAGCAGGCTGATGAGCTACCTGGCACTCGACCTCGGGAAGCGTCGTATCGGCGTCGCGGTGACGGATGCGGAGGCAATCATCGTGCATCCGCTGACGACGCTCGCAACCGAGAAGGGCGGCGGACTACCGATCGCCGAGATCAGGGCGCTGGTTGAAACCCGTGGGGTGCAGCTGATCGTCGTCGGGCAGCCGCTACGCATGGACGGATCGATCGGCCCGGAGGCCGAGGCTGCCGGCGAAGCGGCGCGTCGATTGGAGCGGGAGCTGGGAGTCGAGGTCGTGCTGTGGGACGAGCGGCTGACGAGCTTCGAGGCGGAACGTCTGTTGATCGAGGCCGGAACTCGACCGAGTCGCCGCAAAGGTGCTACTGATCAGGTTGCTGCTGCTTTGATCTTGCAGGACTACCTAGAGGAGCGGGCGCCGGCCCCCTCCGGCTACGAAACCCACGAGGAGGCCTGACGGATGCGTCACTGGGTCGTTCCTGTCGTCATCGTACTGACGATCCTGTTGACCGCCGTGATGCTACTGGTCTCCGCCGCCGAGACGATGCTCGATACGCCGTATGGGCTTGCAGGAAGCCCACCGCGGGACGTGACCATCGCCCGCGGCGTCTCGGCCGCCGAGGTCGCCGATACGCTGCAGGCCGCCGGCGTTGTCCGTAGCGCCACGACGTTACGCTGGTGGCTTCGTTACAGCGACACTGCGGGGCGGATTCATGTCGGCGAATATCGTTTCTCGGGCCCGCTCAGCGTTCGACAGGTCGCCGACATCATCACCGAAGGGCGAGTGTTGCTGTTGCCGGTGACCGTGCTGGACGGCGCGACACGTTGGCAGGTGGCCGAGGCGTTATCCGAAGCGGGTTTCGGGTCCTACGACGAGGCGTGGGATGCCACCGGCGATGTTGCGATGATCGCCGGTCTGGACAGTGCGGCAACCGATCTGGAGGGCTATCTGTTCCCCGACACCTACCATGCGCCGCGCCACTCGAGCGCCGCCGACATCGTCAGCATGATGGTGGCCCGCGCGCGGCGGGTCTGGACCGAAGAACGTCAAGCCCGCGCCGCCGAGCTCGGATTCGATGTACGCCAAACGGTGACCTTCGCGTCGCTCATCGAGGCGGAGACGGGGTTGGCCGAAGAACGGCGCATCGTCTCGGGTGTGTACCACAACCGCCTGGGGCAACGTATGCTGCTGCAGTGCGACCCGACGCTGTTGTACGCGTTGTTGCTCGACGGCAGGACCGATCGCAATATCCGGCGCGCCGACTTTGCCAACGAATCGCCCTACAATACGTACAAGTTCCAGGGGTTGCCGCCGGGGCCGATCGGCAATCCCGGTGAGGCGAGCATCGACGCCGCGTTGGCGCCCGCAGAGGTAGAATATCTGTACTTCGTGGGCCGCAACGACGGCTCCCACGCGTTCTCCAACACACTGCGAGAACACAACGCCAACGTCAATCGCTACCAACGCTGAGGTCCAGCCGAGGGCGTGTTGCATGAGTGAGCTTCGTGATGCGGGAACGCTGGCCGGCGACGCGGCGCGTCCGTTCCGTTTCGATGTCGTCGTCAGCGGCACCAATGCCGTGATCACCGAGGCGCTACTGGAAGGCGTTCTGGGTGCGCTCGGCCGGCACGGGGCCCGCGATGAGTCGGTGCGGGTGTGCCGGGTTCCGGGAGCCTTCGAGCTGCCGATGACCGCGGCGCAACTCGCCCGTTCGAGCCCGGACGCTATCATCTGCATCGGCGCGCTGATTCGCGGCGAAACGCCACATTTCGACTATCTGAGCATGGCGGTGGCACAGGGACTTCAGACGGTCGCCATCGACTCGGGAATTCCCACGGTCTTCGGCGTCCTGACCTGCGACTCGATGCAGCAGGCCGCGGCCCGGGCTGGTGGTGACAAGGGCAACAAAGGCGCGGAAGCAGCGATCGCGGCTATCGAGATGGCAGCGTTGTACGCGGCTCTGCGCTGATCGCTGCTCGCCAACGGAATCGACAAGGCTTACGCATGGGAAAACGACACCGGGCCCGAGAATGCGCCGTTCAGTGCCTCTATCAATGGGAGGTGACCGGGG
>CBDUXW010000519.1:0-2310 GCA_965371275.1 uncultured bacterium
CGCGCCCGCGCCCTCGGCCTCTATGTGCACGACGATTGGGCGATTCGTAGCGGTTGGACCGCGTCATTGGGTGTTCGCTACGACGATTGGCAGGGCAGCCTGCCGGCGCAGGCCAGCCCGGCAGGCAGGTATGCGCCGGCACGCGACTTCTCAGCCCAGAGCGACGTGCTGGGCTGGCGCGGCTTCGGCCCGCGCATCGCCGTGGCCGGGGACCTGCTCGGCGACGGGCGCCTCACGCTGGTCGCAGCTTTCAGCCAGTATGTCCACCAGATGGGAACCTCGACGCTCTCGTTCGCCAATCCGAACTCTCTGGGCGCTACGGTTGTTGCGTGGAGCGACGCCAATGGCGACGGGCAGTTCCAGCCGGGCGAGGGCGGACCGATCATGTCGGTTGCCGGCGGGCCCCGCCGACGGGTCGCTGACAGCCTCGACGCGCCGCTGACGCGTGAGCTCCGTATCGGCGCCGACTACGAGTTGGGCGGCAACTGGTCGGCAGGCATCGACCTTTGGTATCGTCGCGACTCGAGCCTGTTCGACGATGTGGAGGTCGGCCTGACAGCCGCCGATTTCGTCAGCACCGTGGTGCTCGACCCGGGTCGAGACAACATTCCCGGCACCGCCGACGACCGCGGCATCCAGGTGTTCAATCAGGTGGAGAACTTCGGTGGCAACGAGCTGTTGCTGACAACGGTTGACGCCAAGACCGTTACCTATCGCGGCATGGACATCCGCTTGCATCGCAGGTTTGCGGACAATTGGGAGCTCGGCGCGGTGGTCACACTCGGGCTGGCCGAAGGCCTGAGCCCGAAGGGCGGGTTGGTTCCCGGAGATTCCGGCGGCATCACGGATCTGTTCAACGATCCGAACTCACTCATCAACGCGGATGCACGGATGTTCTGGGATCGGACGGTAGTGTTGAAAGCCCACGGTTCCTACATGTTCGACGGCGGGGTTCACGTGGCCGGCGTGCTGCGCTCCTGGTCGGGCGAGCCGTTGGCCCGCATTCTCCCGGTAGCGCTGAACCAGGGGATCGTCGAGGTCTACGCCGAGCCGCGCGGGGCGCTCCGCAACGACACCCTCACCACCGTCGATCTGCGGGTGTCCAAGAGCTTCCGCCTCGGCGGTGGTCGCAGCGTCGGGTTGTACCTCGACGTTTTCAACGTAACCAATGCCGGCACCGTGACGAAGACTTTCGACACGTTTCCATTGTTCGGCACGCCGGCCGAGGTGGTACCGCCCTTGGTGGCACGAATCGGCGCACGCTTGGCTTTCTGACCTCCCGGGTTACGGCTGCACGTCGGGGTCGCGCAAGAGAAATGCGTGCACGACGCCCTCGATGTCTATTGTCCAAATCCGGCCGTCGGGCCCCGGCTGCACGACGGCGGTGCGTTGGGGAAGCATCAGACTGCCGCGGTAGGTGCCGTCGGCGGCATAGCGATACACCTCACGCCCGATGACCCACTCCTCGTCCGCCGTGCGATCGACGTAACCCGCGAGGACCCAGAAGATTTGCCGGAGCTCGTCCCAGGCCAGGTCCGAAGACGTACGCGCCACCCGATCGAGGCTGGCCTCGTTGATGTCTCTCGGCCGCCGTCCCAAGGGCGCCCACGCACCCGCCTTGTACAGGACCGGAATTTCGATGCGCAGGGCACCCCCGGGACCGTACACGCGCACGCGGCTGGCGAAGTGGGTGTCGCTGACGGCGACGCCGCCACTGCCGGCCGGCGCCATGCAGATCATGTTTTCCAGGATGTACATCACGCCCGCCGCGGCCGGGACGGCATCGACGAACCCGCCGGTCACGGCGCCGTGACGGTCGAGCACGCGAATCACCGGGGACGGGTCGGGGCCGAAGGTCATGGAAGCCTGCGGCAATCGTTGGACGAACATGCGGTCGGGTCCGACGATGACGTCGACGGGAAAGAAGTCCAGGGCGATGGGGTCGAGCTTGTCGCCGGCGGCGCCGAACGGCTGGATGCGTCGATTCCGCGTATCCGCAACCCACACGCTGCCATCGGGGTGCACGAACATGCCCATCGGGTCGGATAGCTGCCCGGGCGCTGCGCCCGCCGATCCCATGGTGCGCAGATATTCGCCGGCGGGAGTGAAGACCTGAACCCTGTGGTTGCCGGCGTCGAGCACGAACACGTTGCCGAGATGATCGTGACCCAGCGCCGACGGCCGATACAGCGCCGTCTGCAGCGTCACCGGCTCGGCACCGATGGTCAGCTCCTCGACGAGCTCCATCGTCCACTCTTCGAGCCCCCCGGGGGCCTGGCAGGCACCCAGGAGCACGGCCGCGAGCAGCCG
>CBDUXW010000520.1:0-2309 GCA_965371275.1 uncultured bacterium
GGGAAAGACGGGCGGCAAGATGACCTTGCGGAAGGTCTGGCCCGGTCGCGCGCCGAGGTCGGAGGAGGCCTCGATGGTGGACTGCGGCACCCGTTCGATCGCCGCCTCGATTGGCAGGATCATGAACGGCAGCCAGATATAGATGAACACGATGTAGGTGCCCATGTACGACACCGAGAGCGACGCTCCGCCGATCACCGGCATCCCCAAAAGTCCCTCGAGCGCCCAGGTGAGGTGGAGCTGCTCGACGACCCAACTCAGGATTCCCTCGCGGGCGAGAATAAGCTTCCACGAGTAGACGCGCACCAGATAGCTCGACCACAGCGGCATCATCACCGCGAGGTAGCATAGCGCCTTCACCCGGCCCCGGGCATAGCGCGCCATGTAGTAGGCGATAGGGAAGGCGATCAGTGCCTCGGTCACGGTCACTGCCCCGGCCATGGTGGCGGTGCGCACGATGATGTCGATGTTGGCCGGGGTGAACAGCTCGCCGTAAGTGCCGAGCGTGAACTCCCGCACCACCTGTCCGGTGAATCCGTCGAGATAGAAGAAGCTTTGCAGCAGGAGCGAGGACAGCGAGCCGAGGTAGACGATACCGAGCCACAGCAGCGGCGGCCCGAGCAGCAGCGCGAGCAATAGCCGCGGGCGCCGGTAAAAGACGGTCGAGAGCCTGTGGGCGAACGACGGCGCCGCGGCCGCGGAGACGCTCATGACCTGCCCGCCGCACCTATCGGCCGATTGTGGCTGCGCCGCCAGATGAGCCGCACCGGCCGGCCCATCGCCGCCGAGGCGTCGGCGCCGTCAGTGTCGACGTTCTGCTCGGTTACGGCGAGCGCGCTGCCGTCGTCGAGCGCGACGGCATAACGGGTGAGCGCCCCCTGGTACGTCACGTCGCACACCTGCCCCTTGACCGAGACACAGTCCGCCGGAACCTCGGCCTCGGGTGCGGCAAGGCGTATCTTCTCGGGCCGGATCGAGAACGCCGCGGCCTCGCCTATGATCCGCGCGGCGGCCTCGCCCTCGAGCAGGTTGGAGATGCCGACGAAGCCGGCGACGAAAGCGGTGGCCGGATGCTCGTAGATCGTCACCGGGGTGTCGATCTGCTCGATCCGCCCGGCGTTGAACACCGCGAGGCGGTCGCTCATCGCCAGCGCCTCGCCCTGGTCGTGGGTGACGTAGATGAAGGTGATGCCGACCTGGCGCTGGATCGCCTTGAGCTCGACCTGCATTACCTCGCGCAGCTTGAGGTCGAGCGCCCCCAGCGGCTCGTCGAGCAGCAGCACGCGCGGACGGTTGATCAGCGCGCGGGCGAGCGCCACGCGCTGGCGCTGCCCGCCCGAGAGCTGCGCCGGCTTGCGCCCACCCAGTCCCGAGAGCTTGACCAGTTCGAGCATTTCGGCCGCCCGCTTGCGGTACTCGGCCCTCGCCACTTTTTTGACCATCAGGCCGTAGGCGACGTTGTCCCCGACGGTCATGTGCGGGAACAAGGCATAGTCCTGGAACACCGTATTGACATCGCGCTCGTGCGGGGGCAGTCCGTCGGTACTCTCGCCGTGGATGAGAATCCGGCCCCGCGTCGGCTGCTCGAAGCCGGCGATGAGACGCAGACAGGTAGTCTTGCCCGAGCCCGACGGGCCGAGCATCGAAAAGAACTCGCCGTCCGCGACGTCGAAGCTGACGTCGTCGACCGCCTTGACGTCGCCGAAGTGGCGGCTGACGCCGCGGAAGCTGACCGCGGGTATCGGACTCTCAATCATCGGAAACCGCAAGATTAACGCAAGATGCGCAGGGGCGGGCTCGTCGAAACCCGCCCCTGCCGAGGCTACCCGTTCGCGCCGCAACCAGGCGGATCGGCAGTCAGGGTCGATCCTGCCAGCGCCAGCCCCATCAGCGGCCGCCGAGGACCGCGATGTAGTCGCTGACCCAGCGGTAGTACGGCACGCAGGTGCGGCCGCCGCCGCAATTCGCCACCGGCGTTTTCCAGAACGACGTCTTCTCGAAGTTGCCGAGGCCGTTGATGTCGCACCCTTCGTCGCCGAGCAGTTCGTTGCCTTTGCAGGCGTCGAGCCGTACCGGCACCGAACCGAACCACGCCGCCAGGTCGCCCTGGAGCTTGGGGTTGATCGAGTGCTCGAGCCACATGTAGGCGCAGTTGGGATGCGGCGCATCGCTGTGCATCATTGTAGTGTCGGACCAGCCGGTGGCGCCCTCTGCCGGCAGCACACTGGCGATCGGCTGTTTGGCCGATCGCAGGATGTTGACCTGGAAGGGCTACGACGACGAGGCGACGACGCCCTCGTTGGTGAAGT
>CBDUXW010000521.1:0-2308 GCA_965371275.1 uncultured bacterium
AGGAAGAGGTCGCTCGCCTGGTGGCCCGTTATGACCTCCTGGCACTGCCGGTTGTCGACGACGAGAACAAGCTCGTCGGCATCATCACGGTCGACGATATCATCGACATCATCCGTGATGAGGAGACCGAGGACATGCTGCTGATGGCCGGCGTCGGCGAGGGCGACGCGGAAGAGGTTCTCCGGGCGCCGGTGTGGAAGAGTGCGATGCAGCGCTTTCCGTGGCTGCTGGCCGCTTTCACCGGTGGCATCGCGGCATGGCAGATTTACGAGCGCTTCGGCAGCCAGGTGGAGAACGTCGTCATCCTGGCGGGTTTTATTCCGATCATCGCAGGCATGGGTGGCAACTCGGGTACACAGTCGGCCACCATCGTGGTTCGCGGCCTGGCGACCGGCCGCATTCGCGAAGGCCAGGATTGGCGGGTCGTGTTCCGCGAGGTGGCGGTGGCCGTAGTCATGGGGGTGACGTTCGGCGTCTTGCTGGCCGTCGTGGCGCGGCTCATCGATGCCGAGACCGTGGATGGGCGGGTGGCTGCAGTGATCGGCATGGCCGTCGCCGCCAGCATGATCATGGCGGCGCTCGTCGGCGCCGCGGTGCCGACGCTCATCCAGCGCCTCGGGTTCGATCCGGCCATTGCTACCGGTCCTGTCGTGACGACGGCGATCGACGTCGTCGGCGTGCTGGTGTACTTCATGATCGCCATCTACGTGCTCCCCGGTAGCTAGCAGGCCGCGGCCTGCTAGTGTCTCCGGCGTCGCGACACCCGACCCCGGAACGATAAATGCCGCTGCGCCACAGCTCGGCCTACGCGTTGCGCCACTACGCGCTGGGCGAGGCTGACCTCATCGTCGTCTTTTATACGCTCGAGTACGGCAAAGTACGTTCGGTGGCGCGCGGCGCGCGGCGCGTGCGCAGCCGCTTCGGCAGCGCCTTTCAGCCGTTCACGCGCAGCGACCTGGTGTTTTTCGAAAAAGAGGGCCAGGACCTGACGCGGGTATCGTCGTGCGAGATAGAGCGCTCGTACTACGAATCGTTGTTGACCCCTGAGGCTTCGGCAATCGCCGCCTATTTTGCCGAACTGGTAATCGAGTTCGCCGCCGATCACGATCCGAACCCGGCCTTGTTTCGCCTGATCGGTGCGGTGCTCGGCGCCGTTGAAGCCGGCGTGCCGCTGCCGGTGGCGGCTCGCTATTTCGAGGTGTGGGTGTTGCAGCTATCGGGATTCCTGCCGTTGCTGGCCACCTGCGGCGGCTGCGGTAAGCAACTCGGTGGCGGCCGCTGGGTCGTTCCGCATCCACTCGAGTTCGTGTGCCGTGAGTGCCGTGGGCAGTTCGGCAGCAGCCGCTGGCTGTCGCCCGCCGGCACGAATCTGCTCGCCGAGATTCTCAAGAACAAGCCGGAACATGTGGCCGCTTCGGCAGGAACCAACCCGCAAGCCGTGCGCCGCCTGGCGGCGGTGAATCGCGTGCTCATTCGCGGTCACCTCGACAAAGAGCTGCGCTCCGTGCGTTACCTCGATCGCTTGCGCCGCGGTACGCGTCGGCTTCGCTTTCGGGCGGCCGCCGCAGCTTCGCAGCCCGCCAAGAAGTCTTCCGCCGAGTCTGCTTGAGATGAGCAAGATCCGGATTCTCGATTCTCTGGTGATCGATCGGATTGCTGCAGGTGAGGTCGTCGAGCGGCCGGCGTCGGTGGCGAAGGAGCTCGTCGAAAATGCGCTCGACGCCGGCGCGACGCGCATCGACGTACGCCTCGAAGATTCGGGCATCGGCCTGCTCGAGGTCGCCGACAACGGTCACGGTATGGACGCCGAGGATGCCGAGCTGGCCTTCGCGCAGCATGCCACGAGCAAGGTGAACAGCATCGCCGACCTCGAGGCAATCGCGACGATGGGCTTCCGCGGCGAGGCACTGGCCAGCATCGCCTCCGTGGCGCGCGTCGAGCTCGTCAGCAGCGCAGGGGAAGGACCCGGGGTCCGCGTCCGCGTGGCGTCCGGAGCGCTGCAGTCGATCGATGAAGTCGCCTGGCCACGCGGCACGACGATCAGGGTGGTCGATCTGTTTTGCAACACGCCGGCGCGGCGCAAGAACCTCAAAAAGCCGGCCACGGAGCTGCGCCATGTGAGCCAAACGATCATCGACTACGCACTCGGGCGACCGGATGTGCACATCAGCCTGACTCACGGCAAGCGCGCCTTGCTCACTGCGCCGCCGGTGGCGACGCTCGCCGAGCGCGTTCACCAGGTGCTGGGCGCCGATGTTTCAGGCGCCTGGCTGCCGGTCGAGTACGTACGTGGAGGGATCCGGGTGTG
>CBDUXW010000522.1:0-2307 GCA_965371275.1 uncultured bacterium
AACAGGCGGCCCTCGCCCCGAGCGAGACCGACTGGACAACCGAGGCGCTCCCGCCTTCGCTGAGCTATCGGGGCCCTCCGACGCTCAACCCGACCTCCTGAGCGAGTCTTCCTGACTCCGGCGAGGCAAACCGCTTCGCCACCTCTCCGGCAGCAATGCACGCTGCCTATCCACCGATGGATGGTGGTTCCGCGATTCACATGAGCGGACAAGACAAAACGAGAACGAGGACTGCACGATGCGACACTCCCACTACGGGGTCGCCGTCGTCGCGATTGCCGTCGGCTTGCTTGCCGCAAGCGCCGGCGCCGCGCAGGCGCTGCCCCAAGACGATCAACAAGCAACCGAGCTGAGCCTGCGCGTGGCGCAGCTCGAGGCGTCCATCGATGCCCTGCGCAGCGAGTACGACGCACGGTTCGCAGCCATCGAGAGACAACTCACCGAGCTCCGCGACGATCAGCCGGAGGCGGCCGCCGGCGAGGTCACGAGCGCCGGCGACCCCACCAGCACCGGCGTGGTCATGAGCGAGACGGAACGCGCCGAGCTCGAGCGCGAGCTTGCCGCCCTCTTGGGAGAGCCCGAAGAGGCCGCGGCGACTCCCCAGACTCCGGGCCAGGGCGGCCAGCGCTTCGCCAGCCAGACCCGCAACCTCAACCGCCTGAATCCGGAGATCTCGGCGACCGGCGATGTGTCCGCCACGTTCGCCGACACGACCGGCGATCCAACAGCCAATCAGTTTCGCTTCAACGAGTTCGAGGTTGCCATTCAGTCGACGCTCGATCCGTACTCCGCGGCCAAATTCTTCGTCGTCCAGGAAGGCGGTGAGTTCAAGCTCGAAGAAGGCTACATCGAATACAACGCGCTACCGGGCAGCCTCGGCGTGAAGGCCGGCGAGATGCGGCTCGACTTCGGCAAGCTCAATCGCTGGCACCAGCATGCGCTGCCACAAGTCGATCGGCCGCTCGTGCACCAGGCCATCTGGGGTGAAGAGGGCCTGGGCGGTCTCGGTGGGTCGTTATCGTGGCTACCGGTGCCGTTCCTCGGCGACTACAACGAGATCGTCGTCCAGGTGACCAACGACGACAACGACGTCGCCTTCTCCGGTCGTGGCTTCGACCAACCCGTTTTCCTCGTCCACGAGAACAACTACTTCGACCTGTCCGAGGCCAGCTATCTGGAGATCGGACTATCCGCGGCCACCGGCACCAACGACCTCGCCGGCGACTTCCGCACGCAGGTCTACGGCACCGACTGGAACTTCAACTGGGTGCCGCCGGCGGCCGCGCTGTACCGGGGATTCGAGCTGCGCGGCGAGCTGCTGTACCAGCGCCGCGACGGACCCGGCGGGGCCGTCGGCTCCCTGGGCACCTACACCTACGGTGTCTTCAAGCTCAATCGCCGCTCCTTCATCGGCCTGCGCGGCGATTGGACGGATCTCCCCGAGGAGCCGGGTACGAGCCTCTGGGGCGCCTCGCCCTACTTCGAGTGGTGGCAGAGCGAGTGGGTGCGATTCCGTCTCCAGTACTCGTACGCCTCGCGGCTCCTCGAGAAGCCGGAGCCCGAGCACAGGTTCCACTTTCAGCTGACCTGGGCCATCGGCCCCCACAAGCACGAGAAATACTGATGCAAAACAAAGCCATCGCGTATGCGGCTCTGTTCTCTGCCGCCGTTACCCTGGCCTCCGCCACGCCGGCGGAGAGCCAGCGCAGTCTCCGAATCGTCGCATCGTTGACTCCGTATCGCTCGATCGCCGAGGAGATCGTCGGCGACCGCGGCACCGTGCAGTCGATCGCCGGTGGACGCCAGGACACGCACTTCGTCCAGGCCAAGCCCAGCTACTCCATCATGTTGAGCCGCGCCGACCTGTTGTTGGCAACGGGGCTCGACCTGGAGGTATGGATGCCCGCGGTCATCGACAAGTCGCGCAACCCGCGCATCCGCGAGGGCGCAGCCGGTTACGTGTCCGTAGCCAGCGGGATACCGATGTTGCAGGTGCCCGAGAACGCCTCGCGCGCCGGCGGCGATATCCACTTGTTCGGCAACCCGCACGTCCATACCGACCCGCTGCGTGCTGTTCGTGTCGCCAACAACATCAAGATCGGCCTGCAGAACATCGACGGTGAGAACGACGCCTACTACGACCAGAGGTTTCGGGCCTTCAAAGCCAAGATCCACAATCGCCTGTTCGGGGAGCGGCTCGTGGAGCTCGTCGGCGGCGACAAGCTCGCCGATCTGGCCATGCGGAAACAGCTGCGCTCGTTTCTCGAAACCACCGAGGTCGGCGGCGCCCCACTGCTCGACCAACAG
>CBDUXW010000523.1:0-2287 GCA_965371275.1 uncultured bacterium
AGATCTGCTGCACGCCGCTTTCGAGCTGCTCGCTCGTATCGAACGGCCGCAGCGGCTCGCGGCCGAGCGGGTCGACCTCCATGTCCCAGGGTCGCAGAACATCGATTTCCTGTAGCAGTTCGAGCCGCTGCGCCGCCAGTCCCCGAGACAGCGGCACTACACACTCCCGCACCGACTCCTGGAACCGTTCGGAATCCTCGATCGTGTAATCGAAGCGCTGCATCGCCTTGAAGGCGTAGCCACGGTAGTCGGCGAAGTCGGCGTTGCCGGCGATTTGCCGGCGCCGCTCGATTTGCTCGTCGAAAATGTTGTCGATGGCGTCTCGGTCTCGCAGCCGCCGCGCCGACGACAGCTCCCACGCCTCCCGGCGCAGCGAGCGGTCGGGCTCCTCCACGTACTTGGCCATCTGCGGCATCGTGCGCTCTTCGCCGCGGAACTCCACCGTCATCGCGCCGATGATCTTCTGGTACTCCTGCGCCAGCTTCGCCACTTCGGTTTGCAGCGGGATATTTTCCTCGCGGTACAACTCGAGCTCCGCGTCGATGGCGCGACCGAGCACGCCGTAACGCTCGGCGTCGAGTGTGGCGCGATGCTCGCTGTCGGCGAACTTGCGGTTGAGCGCGTCGCCGTACGGCTTGCAGCGCGGCGCGATGTTCTCGAGGAAGTGTAGATACGCCTGCTCTTTTTCCACGTCAGAGGTGTCGCAGGTCATCTGGATGTAGCGCTCGGAGCGTTCTTCCGAGATGCAGGCGCCGAGCTCGCTGTTGTCGAGCAGCCATTGTTCGAGGTCGGCCGGTGAGTCGATCGCACAGTCCAGCAATTTCTTGAACAGAGGTTCGATGTCGTCCCAGTTGCCGAGGTCGGCGTCAGCGGGGACGAATTTGCGTGGAAATTCCTTGGCCATCGTCGGTTCCTGAAGTGAAGGGGGCGCTACGGAGAAGCTAACTCGTTACGACGCACCCGGCGAGCCGGCTACGACTGCCGCCACCTCTCGATAAGGTGTCTCGAAATCGAAGTTCGGGGCGAAAGTCGCAGCTCGCCGGCCTCGAGCGCCGCGTCGATCTCGTCGCGACTGAACCAGCGGGCGTCTTCGAGCTCATCGTCGCCGATCTCGATGTCGCCGGAGAGCGCGTCAGCGCTGAAGCCGATCATCAGCGACGATGGAAACGGCCACGGCTGCGAGGAGTCGTAGCGTACCTCGCCCACGTCGATGCCGGCCTCTTCCTTGACCTCCCGCCGCACCGCCTGCTCGAGGCTCTCACCCGGCTCGACAAATCCGGCAAGCACCGAGTACCACGTCTTGTCCCACTTGGCCTGGCGGCCGAGCAGGGCGCGATCGCCGTGGGTAACGAGCACGATGACGGCTGGATCGGTGCGCGGAAAATGGAGCCGGTGGCACTCCTTGCTCGTGCACCGGCGCAGGAAACCGGCTTGTTCCATGGCCGTGCGGCTGCCGCACTTGCCGCAGTACGTATGCTGCTGGTGCCAGTGCACCATGCCGCGGGCGAAGGCCAGCAGTCCGGCGGAAAACCCCTCCAGCAGCGGGCCGACCTTGCGCAACCCGACAAAATCGCCGCGCCCGGCGAGCGCCCGGTGTGATTTCGGGTCGTCGAGGTCGGACAAATCCAGAGCGAAGTACGTCGGCGATGCGCCGTTGGCTCCGGTCGGCGTGTTGTAAGCCGTGACGCCGAAGGCACCGGCAACCGGCGCGGCGCCCGCAGTCATCGAGGCACAGCCCAGCAAAATGGCGCGGCGGTGCCCATCGAGCAGCGGCGCCGCATCCTCGGCCGCAAGAAGCGACGCTCGCAACGGCCTATCCGGCGGCTCACCCGAATCGGGGTGCCCGCTGCGTCGCAGCTCCGCGTCGCCCTCGTGCTCGACCCGGTCGACGAAGTTCTTTTGCCGCCACACCGGTACGAACAACGTGCTCGGCGCAACGAGTTGCTCGTTGACCCAACCCTCGTCGCGCCGCAGCACGGCGGCGCGGTCCAGTTGGCTCGTGAAGAAATGTTCGCTCATGGCTCGGTCTGCAAAGGGTACGGGGCACGCTGGTTTCGGAAAAACTCCGCGATGGGCGCCGGGCCCCTCAGCGAGCAGGCCGTGGTGAAAGTGTGATGGGTCTGGTTGAGGCGAGGAGGGGGCAGATGCAAGGCGCTGTGACGACGGCGATGCATGACGCATCGTGGAGGAGCAGCAACGCCGCAGATGCCCCCTCCTCGCCTCAACCCTTCGGGCGCGCGCGTCTTGCAGCCGATGGCGGCGTCGCGCCTCCTCGACGATGGCTCCG
>CBDUXW010000524.1:0-2282 GCA_965371275.1 uncultured bacterium
CTGGCTTCAGCCGGCATCATCAATCCCGCTCGACAAGCAGCGAAGTCCCCATTCCGCCCGACACGCACAGCGTCGCCACTCCGCGGGCGACGTCCCGGCGCGCCATTTCGTGCAACAGCGTAACCATGATCCGGGTCCCGGTGCAGCCGATCGGATGGCCGAGCGCGATGGCGCCGCCGTTGACGTTGAGCGTGTCGCGATCGAGGTGCAGCTCGCGGTCGACGGCGATCACCTGTGCCGCAAACGCCTCGTTGAGCTCGATCAGGTCGATGTCAGCGAGCCCGATGTCGAGGCCGTCCATCAACTCCCGCATGGCCGGCACCGGGCCGATGCCCATGACGGCCGGATCGACCCCGGCCTGGGTTGCCGCGACGACGCGCGCCATCGGTGTAACGCCGTGCCGCTCGGCGGCCTCCTCCGACAAGACGATGAGCGCCGCGGCGCCATCGGTAACACCGCTGCTGTTGCCCGGGTGCACGGTGCCCCCTTTCTTGAACACGGTGGGCAGCCTGACGAGCTGTTCCAGGGTCACGTCGTCGCGCGCGTGCTCGTCCCGGTCGATGAGCTTGGCGCCGCCTTTGCGCTCGGGTACCGAGACCGCGACGATCTCCGCGTCGAAACGCCCCGCCTCTCGTGCCGCTTGCGTTCGATGTTGAGTTTCCATCGCGTAGGCGTCCTGTTCCCCACGGCTGATGTCGTATTGCTCCGCCAGTCGCTCCGCCGTGAGCCCCATCAGGTCACCGCATAGAGGGCACAGGAAACCGTCTCGATACTGACCGTCGACCAACTCGTCGTGGCCCAACCGGTATCCCCAGCGCGCGCCGGTGAGCAGGTACGGCGTATTGCTCATGCTCTCCATACCGCCGGCGAGGATAGCGTCGGCGCCACCCAGGGCGATCGTTTGCGCCGCCAGAATTATGGACTTCAGGCCCGACGCGCAGGCTTGGTTCACTGTGAAGGCGGGCGAAGAATCGGGTATGCCGGCGCCGATCGACACCTGGCGCGCCGGATTCGGGCCGCTACCCGCTTGCCGGGCGTGGCCGAACACCGCCTCATCGATGTGCTCGGCGTCGATCCCGGCACGCTCCAAGGCGGCCGTGGCCGCCGCCACGCCCAGATCGACGGCACTGAGCGGCTGCAAGCTCCCGCCGAAGCTGCCGATAGGTGTGCGCACCGCCCCGGCAAGCACCACCGGCCTTGTTTGTCGAAAGTCGAACATGGCCATTGTGCGGCGGCTCACCCCTCGGATGGGCCCGCCGGTAATATTGGGAATGACGCTAGCTCAGGTCCACCCAGACGTTCTTCACCTGGGTGTAGTGTTCCAGCGCGTGCACGCCGAGCTCACGGCCGTAGCCGCTTTCCTTGTAGCCGCCGAACGGCGCCGCCGCGTCGTAGCGGTTGTACGTGTTGACCCACACGGTGCCGGCTTTGAGCTTGCTCGCGACTCGATGCGCACGACCTATGTCGCGGCTCCACACCGCCGCCGCCAAGCCGTACGGCGAATCGTTGGCCTGGGCGATCGCGTCGTCTTCGTCGTCGAAGGTGATCGCCGCCAGCACCGGCCCGAAGATCTCTTCCTGGGCGATCTTCATCTGGTTGTCGACCTGATCGAATACCGCCGGGCGCACGAAGTAGCCCTTCCCATCGATCGGCGTATGATCGCCACCGGTACGCAAGCGCGCACCCTCGCTCTTGCCCGCGTCGACGTAGCCCAACACCGATTCCATCTGGCTCTTCGAGACGATGGCGCCCATGCGTGTCTTGGGGTCCATCGGATCGCCTGGGACCATTTTCTCGGTCCGCTCGACGACACGGTCAATAAACTCGTCGGCAATCGATTTCTCGACGAACAGCCGCGAGCCCGCCGCACACACCTCGCCCTTGCCGTAGAAGATGCCCATCGTCGCGCCGGCCGCAGCCGCCTTCAGATCGGCGTCGGCGAGTACAACGTTGGGGGATTTGCCGCCGAGCTCCAGCGTGATCTTCTTGAGCGTGTCGGCGGAGCGCCGCAAGATGCCCTGCCCCGTCGACGTCTCACCGGTAAAGGCGATCTTGTCGATGCCGGGGTGCTCGACGAGCGCGTTGCCGATCACCGAGCCGCGGCCCGGAACGACGTTGAGCACGCCGGGCGGCAACCCGGCCTCGGCGCCCAACTCGGCGAGCTTGAGCGCCGTCAGCGGCGTGTTGCTCGCCGGCTTGACGATCACCGTATTGCCCATGGCCAGCGCCGGCGCGATCTTCCACGAGGCCAGCAGCAGCGGGAAGTTCCAAGGCACTATGGC
>CBDUXW010000525.1:0-2258 GCA_965371275.1 uncultured bacterium
CCTCGAGGTTCTACAAGCGTTGCTCACCTGCATGCCGGCGGAGAGTCGCGCCTCCACGGTTCTCGACAACGGCCTCGCCAAGATCAAGCTCTGCGCCGTCGAGATCTGCGCCGATTGCGTGCCCCACGAATACGCGGCGCACCTCGCTGCTTGGATGGACCGCGTGCAGGCGCTGGCCGAGTCCTTGGCCGCCGACCGTCCGGCCGCACCGAGCTCCGGGATCTGACACCGGTGCGGCGGCCGAACACGGACGACGGGAAGCGCCTCCCCCCGAGCCAAACCTGGCCGCTGATCAAGCGGTTCTGGCCCTGGGTACGGCCGCACCTCCGCTACGTCTGGATCATGGCCGGGCTGCTGATCGTCAGCACGCCGCTACCGCTCATCTCGCCGCTCATCGTGCGCCGCGTGGTGGACGATGCGGTGTTGAACTCGGATCGCACCGACATTCTCTACTGGGGTGCCGTGCTGATCGGCATGACGCTGCTGAGCGTAGTTTTCGCCCTCGCCACCGGGTACTGCACGACGCTGTTTCACACCAAGGTCATTCGCGACATCCGCCTCGACCTCTACGTGCACGTACAACGCCTCTCGTACCGCTACTACAACGACAAGGAGGCCGGCTACCTGATGTCGCGTCAAACCGACGACGTCGGCAACCTCAGCGGTGTCATGGCGGACTCCTTCGCACAAGGCGCAGTGGATCTCGTCCGCGGCATCGGCTACGCCGGAATGATCTTCTACGTTGAATGGCGGATGGCACTGGGCGGGTTGGTTCTCGTGTTGTTTATCTTCGGCTTCCAATATGCGATCTCGGGAACGATGCGCCGCCTGTCACGCCACGAGCGCGAGAGCTGGACCGAGGTGAGCCGCACGCTGCATCAGGCCATCAGCGGCTATCCATTGGTCATGGCCACCGCTTCCGAGCGCCACGAGACACGGCGCTTCGCCCACGCGGTGCACGGCCACGTGCGCGCCGGCCTGCGCCAGCAAATGTTCTTTCTCGTCACCCGCAACGTGTTTCGCCTGGTCGGGGGCGTCGCCCCCACGATCATCGTGCTCGCCGGCGTGTACCTGATCGTCAACAGCGATCTGACCGTCGGCGGCCTGTTCGCGTTCTTCATGTACCTGATGCAGATGTTCTCGGCCTTCGGCACGGTGGCCAATATCAACCCTCGCCTGCAGAGCTCACTGGCTTCCCTGGAGCGCATCTACGAGGTGCTTGACACCGACCCCGAGATCGTCAGCTCGGGTGGCGCAATCCGCATCGATGAGTTCGCCGGCAATGTGACTTTCGAGAACGTGAGCTTTGAATACGACGAAGGGACGCCGGTACTGCGCGACGTATCTCTCGATGTTCCCGCCCGCACGATGGTGGCACTGGTCGGACCCTCCGGGGCCGGCAAGACGACCCTCGCGCACATGTTGCCCCGCTTCTTCGATCCCTCGTCGGGGCGGGTAACCGTCGACGGACACGATCTCGCCACACTCGACCTGCACTGGTACCGCCGCCACGTCGGCTTGGTGCCGCAGGAAATCTTCCTGTTCGCTCGCAGCGTCGCCGACAACCTTTCGTACGGCAGCGTCGACGTGAGCCACGACGAGCTTCGCGAGGCGGCGGCGGCGGCCAACGCCCTCGATTTCATCGAGCGCATGCCCGACGGCTTCGACACCTTGATCGGCGAGCGCGGCGTCAAGCTCTCGGGAGGTCAGCGACAGCGACTCGCCATTGCCCGGGAGATCCTGCGCAATCCGACGATCCTGATTCTGGACGAGGCCACGTCGTCGCTCGATTCCGAGACCGAAGCCCTCATCCAGGAGGCGCTCGGCGTGTTGCTCGCCGGACGCACATCGTTCGTCATCGCCCACCGGTTGTCGACCGTGGTGCGCGCCGACGTGATCGTCGCGCTCGACGACGGCCGCATCGTCGAGACCGGCGAGCACGAGGAGCTGCTGGCGGCGAAAGGCCTGTACGCCCGCCTCTACGAGTCACAGTTTCGTGGCGACCGGAAGCTCCAGAACTGATAACCGGCCTTCGCCACGCCGCCCTGCTAGGGTCTCTACGCAATCGCAACGGAAATTGTGTCGCCCACCCGACCGCGGGCCATGATTCGAGCCAACGACCTCAGCTTCACCTACGCGACCGCCGGCGCTCCGGCGGTTGAAAAGCTCCAGTTCGAGATCGCCGACGGCGAGATTTTCGGATTTCTCGGCCCCAGCGGTGCGGGCAAGATCACAACGCAAAAAATTCTCATCGGACT
>CBDUXW010000526.1:0-2238 GCA_965371275.1 uncultured bacterium
AAGGCGAGATCTGAGGCGATGGCTTCCGGAACCATGGCGAACGATGATCGCTACCGTTTGCCGGCTGCCGCCGAGCGACGCAGCCGCAAACTGGCCGAACAGCGTTTCGAGGCGTATCTCCACGATCACAAGCTCAAGCTGACGTCTGAACGCCGCGCCATCGTGCGTGAGTTCTACAACATCCACGAGCATATCGAGGCCGATGAGCTGCTCTTCCGGCTGCGCCGCGCCGACACGAAGGTGTCGCGCGCGACGATCTATCGAACGCTCGAACTGCTCGTGCAGGCCGGGTTAGCACGGCGCATCAGTCTCGGCAAAGAGCACTCGTATTACGAGCATATTCTCGGGCGCGAAGCCCACGAGCACATGATCTGCCTGGGATGTGACCGGATCATCGAGTGGCTCGATCCCGAGCTGACGCAGATCGTGTTCAGGAACTGCAACGAGCTCAGCTTCTCGCCGGCCCGCCACAGCTTGCAGGTGTTCGGCTACTGCGAAGACTGCAGCGAAACCAGCGAGGCGGTCGAAGCTCTCGGCCTGGGCGAGGACGCGAAATTGCTCGAGGATTCTTGACGCTTCCGTCGCGCTGCTGTGGGTGCGGACTCGAGCGTTCGTTTGATCCCTTCGAGCACCGTTGCCCGGAGTGCGGCGAGGCCCTGGAATTGCTGTTGGGGGTGGCGCCCCCCGAGGCCCTCGAGCCCGGCTTTCCGTGGCTGCCGCCCGGCGGCGGTGTCGCCGACGGCATGTGGCGCTACCGAGCGGTACTCCCGCACGTTGACGCCGCGCTCGTCGAACGGCGCGTGTTTCTCGGGGAGGGGGCCACACCCCTCCTGCGCGCGCGACGACTGGGAGACGAAATCGGCTGTGCCAACCTGTGGCTCAAGGACGAGACACGCAACCCGACCGGCTCATTCAAGGATCGCGGCACGGCGGTGGGCGTCGCCGTGCTTGCGGGTCTGGGGTTCGAGTCCGTGGGCACTGTGAGCACCGGCAACATGGCACGTTCGGTGGCGGCCTATGCGGCCCGCGCCGGGATGACGGCGAGCGTTTGGGTGGGCGCCGACACCCCGCCCGACAAGCTCGCGCCCGTTGCCGTTCACGGCGCCGACGTACGGCGCTTCACGGCGCCCTACGGGCAGATCTACGAGGCCAGCCTCGAATGGAGCCGTGCCCACGGGGTGCCGTTCGTGAATTCCGACTCGTCGCTGCGGGTGGAAGGCCAAAAAACGATCGCCTTGGAAGTGGCCGAGCAGCTCGGCGGCGCCGCGCCGGATTGGATGATCGTGCCCACCAGCAGCGGCGGTAACTTGTCGGCGATCGGCAAGGGATTCAGCGAAGCGGAAGCCGCCGGGTGGATTGACCGGACAGGGCGACTTGTCGCCGTGCAGTCGAGTGGCTGCGATCCGATCGTGCGGGGCTGGGAGGCGGATGCAGACGGCCCGATATCGGTGGAGTCGCCGTCCACGATCGCCGGGGCCATCTCGAATCCGTCGCCGCCGAGCGGTGCGCGGGCCATTCGTTGGCTGCACACGACCGACGGCACGGCGCTGGCGGTTCCCGATGACGACATCGAGGCAGCCCGTCGGCGCCTCGCGACCACCATGGGGCGGTACGTGCAGCCGGCTTCGGCGGCGCCGCTGGCCGCGTTGCTTCGCATGATTGCCGACGGGCGGATTGGCGCCGACGACACGGTCGTGCTGCTGCTGACGGGAGCGGGCAGCAACGCACCGCCCCCGGCGATGGAACTGCCGGAGCTTCGTTCGTTAGCGAACACGGCCGGCGACTAGCTCGAGCTGCTCCTTCAGCCATCGGATGTAGTAGCGGCGGGTGGTGCGTTCGCTGATGGCGCGGTCACACAAATAACGGACCCGTGGCGCATAGCGGCGCCAGTTGCTCCGGAGCTCCTCGGGAAGCGGCAAATAGCAGGGTGATTCATCGACAAACAGTGGGCTGCGTGCCAGCGTCCAGATGTCGCACTGGACTTCTCCGTTGGGGACCAAACGCAGGGCCTGCAGCAGATGCGTCAGCTCGTGCCCGATCGTGTAATAGCTCGGCAGACGGCGACGCAGGTCGAAGCGTACGGTCATGTCCTCGAAAATGGCCACGCCGTCGGCGATACGCGTTACCCCCACGGTTACCCGGGAGTGTTCGAGCTCGGGGAAATAGCGCAGCGCTCGGTCGACACGGGCGCCCACCGCGGCGCCCCGCCGGTGCTTCTTGAGGGGGCGCGTCAGATGC
>CBDUXW010000527.1:0-2236 GCA_965371275.1 uncultured bacterium
CAGCGGTGCGGGCAAGAGCACCACGCAAAAAATTCTCATCGGACTGCTGCGCGAGTATGCCGGCTCGATTTCAGTATTGGGCAAGAACCTCAGTGACTGGGGTTCCGACTACTACGAGCAAATCGGCGTCTCTTTCGAGCATCCCAACCACTACCTGAAGCTCACCGCGCGGGAGAACCTGTCGCACTTCGCGTCGTTGTACGGCAGCGACACCGAATCGCCGGAGGCGGTGCTCGAGTGGGTCGGCCTCGACCACGACGGCGACATGCGCGTCGGCGAGTTCTCCAAGGGAATGCGCAACCGACTGACCTTGGCGCGCGCCCTGCTCAACAAGCCTCGCCTGCTCTTCCTCGACGAGCCTACGGCAGGCCTGGATCCGGTCAACGCCCATCGCGTCCGCGACCTCATCGAGCGCCAGCGCGCCGCCGGCGCCACCGTGTTTCTCACCACCCACGACATGTGGGCCGCCGACCAGCTATGCGATCGCGTCGCCTTTATCGTCGACGGCAGGATCCGCCTGGTCGACTCACCGCGCCACCTGAAGCTCGAACACGGCAAGCGCGCGCTCCGCGTCGAATATCGCAGTACCGGCGATCAGGGCCGGCCGACGACGCGCAGCGTCGACTTCGATCTCGACGGACTCGCCGACAACGCCGAGTTTTCCGGCGTTCTGCGCGATCACGACATCGACACGATCCACACGCTGGAGGCCTCCCTGGAGGACATTTTCATCGAAGTGACGGGAAGGGCGCTGACCTGATGAATCGTTGGCTCAGCACCGTGCGCACCGATGCCCTGGTCCAGTTCCGTAGCGGCTTCTATTTCGTCGGCGCAGCGGTAGCGTTCTTCGTGGTCGGATTGCTGCGCCTGATCCCCGAAGAGTGGCCGCTGAACTTACGGTTGTTGATCCCCGCGGCGTTGATGCTCAACGTGATGACCACGACGTTCTACTTCGTCTCCGGTCTGGTGCTTCTGGAGAAGTCGGAGGGAATGCTCGCGGCGCTCGTAGTCACGCCACTCCGCGTCGGCGAGTACCTGGGCGCAAAGATCGCCACCTTGGCCTTTCTGGCGATGGCCGAGAACGCGATCGTCCTGGTGCTGTTTTACGGCTTCGATTTCGACTTCGTGTGGCTGCTGATCGGCATGACGTCGCTGTGCGCCTTCTACACACTCATCGGCTTCGCGGCCGTCAGCCGCTACGAGTCGATCAACAACTTCCTGATGCCCTCCGCGGCCATCGTAACCGTGCTCATGTTGCCGCTTCTCGAGCACTTCGGCATCGTCGGACGCCTCATGTACGCACATCCGGTGCAGCCGTACCTGGTGCTCATCCGCTCGGCCTTCAGTGTCGCCACTACGCCCGAACTGGTGTACGGGATTGGCGCCGGCGCCGCGTGGCTGGCCCTGGCATACATGACGGCGAAACGCGCCTTCGCCGGCCTGGTTGTCCGATGAATGCGCTGTCGGTGGTGCTCAAGTTGGGCCCTGTAGACCTGAAGAACGTGCGGCGCGACTCGTTGCTGGTGTACTTGCCGCTGTACGCCGTTCTGTTGGCGCTGCTGGTCCGTTGGGGCGTACCGCCGTTGACCGTCTTCCTGCGTCAGCGGGTGGCGTTCGACCTCGAGCCGTTCTACCCGCTGCTGATGGGATCCTTCGCCATCATGATGCCCGGCATGGCCGGAATGGTGATCGGCTTCTTGCTGCTCGACGAGCGCGACGACGGCATCATGAGCGCCCTGCTGGTGACCCCGCTGCCGGCCAATGCATACCTCGCCTACCGCCTCGCGCTGCCGTTGACGCTCGGTTTCGTGATGACGCTCGTAACCTATCCGATGGCCGGCCTATCGCCGCTGCCGATCGCTGACCTGGCGTTGGCGGCTCTGCTGGGCTCGTTCGGGGCGCCGGCCATGGCCTTGATCCTCGCATCGTTTGCTGACAACAAGGTCACCGGGTTCGCTATCATGAAGTTGGTCAACGCGGTGCAGGTCGTCCCGTTGCTGGCGTATTTCGTTCCCATGCCCTGGCAACTGCTTGTTGGCATGAACCCTTCGTACTGGCCGATGAAGGTGGTGTGGCTGGCCGCCGACGGCAGGAACTACGCGGCATATCTGGCCGCGGGACTCGTGGTCAACGTGGTGGCGGTTTGGTTGCTGGCACGGCACTTCAGCCGTGTGCTGCACCGCTAGGTGTTAGTTCTAACGAGGTTGTTCACGGCTCGTCCTGATTCTGGAGATCG
>CBDUXW010000528.1:0-2222 GCA_965371275.1 uncultured bacterium
CTTTACGGGGCGCTGGTCGAACCCGAGTTGGTCAGCGGCGTGTCGAGCGCCTTGCTGCCCACGGAGCAACCCTATCTGTACGGTATTTCCGCAACCGTCCGTGAGGGCGTCGCCGAGGCAGCCATCGAAGAGGCGTTGTTCAGCGCCGTCGACGCCGCGGCCGAAACCAAGCCGTCCGACCACGCCCTGCGCAAGGCCAAGAACCAATTGCTCGCCGAGCTTGCCTACGACGACGAGGGCGTCACACGAATCGCCCACCAGCTCGGTTTCTTCACCACCATCGGTGCGCGCGACCGTTTCGACACCATTCCCGACGAAATCGAGGCGGTCACGGCTGAACAGGTTCGGGACGTTGTCGCCCGCCGCTTGTCGGCAAGCAACCGGACGGTCGGCTGGTTCCGACCGCAGCCACTGGCATGAGCACCACGGCTGCCCGCATCAACTTCGAGCCGACACGGTTCGTGCTCCCCAACGGGGTGACCGTGCTCACGCAGGACAACCCGTCGTCACCGGCGGTTACCGTGAGCATCCGGCTGGCCGCCGGGGCTGCCTTCGAGAGTCGGCAGACCATGGGCCTGGCGGGTTTCACCGCTGCCATGCTCAAACGCGGTACCGCCAAACGAAGCAAAGCGGAGATCGGCGAACTCCTCGACTTCACCGGCGCTTTGCTCAGTGCGGGGGCGTCGCGCCATACCGCCGGCGTGGGCACGAAATCACGCGCCGCCGACTTCACGCACATGATCGAGTTGCTCGCCGAGTGCGTCATCACGCCTGCATTTCCGGTGGCGGAAACCGAAAAGCTGCGCGGCGACATTCTCACGGCGATCTACGAGGACGCCGACGATACCCGACAGATCTCGACCGACTTGTTGCGCGCTTCGATCTACCCGGAGGAGCATCCGTACGCCTGGCGATTGCTCGGCACCGAAGAAACGATTCGACACATCGGGCGCGACGACCTCGCCGCCTTTCACGAGACACACTTCGGCCCGGGTGGTGCGGTGGTCGTGGTCGTCGGGGCGGTCGATGCGGAGAGCGTTACCGAAGCGGTTACCGGTGCGTTTGCGGAGTGGACGGCCGCAACCGGTGTCCAGGGTCCCGACGGCGGCGGCCTTCCCGCGGCGCTGCCGAACATCGCGGACGTCGAGCCACCGCCGGGGATCGAACGTCACACCAAGACGATGGAAGACAAGGCCCAGGCCGACGTGGCGCTGGGCCATCCCGGGATGCGCCGCCACGATGACGACTACTACCCGGCTGCCGTCATGAACATGATCCTCGGTCGATTCGCCATGGGCGGCCGCTTGGGGCGCAGCATTCGCGAGGAGAAGGGCATGGCGTACTACGCATACTCCACGCTCGGCGCCAGCGTCGGCCCCAGTCCCTTCGTCGTGCGAGCCGGCGTCGACGCCGCCAACGTCGATGCCGCCGTCGACTGCATCTTGGAGGAGATGACGACAATGCAGACCGAGCCCGTCGGTGAGGAGGAGCTCGACGATGCGCGCTCGGCAATCATTCGCTCGTTACCGCGGACCTTCGAGACCAACGAGGGAATGGCGGGCGCGCTCCACGCCATGGAGCAGTATCGTTTGGGTCTCGACTACTTCTCCCGCTTTCCGGATTTGATTGGGGAAGTGAGTGTCGAGCAGATACAGAATGTGGCGTCACGTCGACTACATCCGGATCGGTGTAGCGTGGTTGTTGCCGGTCCGTATCCGGTCGGCGACGCCGATTGAAACGAGGTCCGGCCATCATGGCGCAGCGAAACGAGATCATTGCCGCCCTCGACGAGTATCTCGACATCACGGGAATCGAGGACGCTTCGCTCAATGGCCTGCAGCTCGAGGGCGGGGCGTCGATCGAGCGCGTGGCCCTCGCCGTGGACGCTGCGCAGGCGACGATCGACGCGGCCGTCGACGCCGATTGCCAGCTCCTGCTCGTGCACCATGGGTTGTTTTGGGGTCCGCAGTCGCCGTTGACCGGCATCATGGCGGGGCGCGTGAAGGCGTGCTTCGACGCCGGTCTTTCGGTGTACGCGGCGCATCTGCCGCTCGATGCCCACGCGGAGGTCGGCAACAACGTGTTGCTGGCCACCGCCCTCGGGGCCCGCGTAGACGGCACCTTCGGTTCACTCGGTGGCGCCGAACTGGGTGCGCTGGCGACGCTGGATCCGCCCGGCGATCCGGCGCAACGAAGGCAATATCGCCGCCCATGGGTTGACC
>CBDUXW010000529.1:0-2200 GCA_965371275.1 uncultured bacterium
AGGGCGTCGGCCTCGAGCTCGCGCTGCGTGTCGAACACCGCCGCGATCAGCTTGCGGCGGCTGTCGGGGCGGGTGAACGTCGCCGGTTCCCACAAGGTGCCCAGCGTGTGGCGTCCCGGGCTGTAGGGCAGGGCGCGGTAGTCCGGCATGCTCAGGTAGCCCTCGAACTGGAAATGCGGCGTCTTGGGGTCGACGAGCACCGTCGCGGCGCGGTTGCGCACCAGCCGGCACAGCCCCGCCAATCGTGGATTGGAACTGTAGACAGCGGAGATCATCGCCGCTGCCCGGGGCGGCGCCGCCTCGATTGCGGCGACATCGTTGGGTAGCACGATGGGGATGTAGATCGGATCGTCGGTGCTGAACACGGATGATTCCTTCGGTGATTCCTGCATTTTTGCCCCGTGGCGTCCTGCATGCTAGCTTCGCCACGGCCGTGGAGACCTTAAGCGATCTGTTTGACAAGATCCGGCGCGACCAGCGGTCCGACCTGCTGATGGAGCGCTCCGGCGATTCGTTCCGGTTGATCGACAGCGATACTTTCGCCGACCGGGTGCTTCGCTGCGCGAACGTTCTGGCAGAGTACGACGTCGGCCGCGGCGACCGGGTCGGGCTCATCTGCAGCAACCGCCCGGACTGGCACGTCGTGGACTTCGCCTGCCACTTCCGCGGTGCCATCCTGGTGCCGATCTTCGGCACGCTGACGGCCCCGCAAACGCGCTATATCTTTGCCGATGCCGGCTGTTGTCTGGTGTTCGCCGAGGGTGTGGAGCAGCTCGCCAAGGTCGCGAGCGTGCGCGACGAGCTGCCGAGCGTGCGCGAGGTCGTATTCATATCGAGTGGAGAATCGCCCGGAGGCGACGCTCCGGAGCTCGAAGCGCTGCTTGCCGCTGCCGGTGCCGCCGATGCTCATCCGCGCGCCGAGGGCGCCGACGCGGTCGCTACACTGATCTACACGTCGGGCACCACCGGCGAGCCCAAGGGCGTCATGCTGACGCACGGCAACCTCACATCGAACGTTCTCGCCGTGCTCGAGGTGATCTCCTGCGGGCCCGAAGACCGTGTGCTCTCGGTACTGCCCCTGAGCCACGTTCTCGAACGTACGGTCGATTACACGTTCTTGTACGCCGGTGCGCAGATCGCCTACGGGTCGCCGCATCGGCTGGCCGAAGAGTACGTGATGGTGCGACCGACGGTGGTCGCCGGCGTTCCGCGGCTGTTCGAGCGCTTCCAAGCTGCCGTGATCGAGAATGTCGAGGCCGCCGGCGGGCTGAAGAAGAAGCTGTTCCATTGGGCGGTGGCCGCCGGTCGTCGCAAGGCGGAGAACGAGCTCAACGGCGCGCCGTTCGGGTTCGGTGCTCGCCTCGCTCACGCTGTAGCGGATCGCCTCGTGCTGCGCAAGATTCGCGCCGCCACCGGTGGGCGCATCAATCATTTCGTGAGCGGCGGTGCGGCGCTCGACCCATCGTTGAACTGGTGGTTCGAGGCGGTCGGTCTGCGTACGCTGCAGGGCTATGGGCTCACCGAAACGTCGCCGGTAATTGCGGTGGGCGCCCACGATACAAATCGCGTCGGCACGGTCGGTCGTCCGGTCCCCGGCGTCGAGGTGAAGATCGCTGCCGACGGCGAAATCCTCACCCGCGGCCCGCACGTCATGAAGGGGTATTGGAACAACCCCGAGGCTACCGCTGAGGCCATCGTCGACGGCTGGCTCCATACCGGCGACATCGGCTCGCTGGACGATGACGGCTACCTGCGGGTGACCGACCGCAAGAAACACTTGCTGGTAACGTCCACCGGGAAGAACGTCGCGCCGCAGCCACTCGAGAACGCGCTGGCTCGATGCCGCTATATCGAGCAGTTGACGGTCATCGGTGACGGACGCCCGTTCATCGCGGCGTTGATCGTGCCCGACTTCGCGGTCCTGGCAGGTTGGGCGGAAGAGCAGGGCAAAACAACCAATCCCGTGGCGCTGTGCGCCGATGCCGACGTCGAGACGCTGATTCGAACGGAGATCGACGAGCTGCAGGTGGATTTCGCCCCGTTCGAACGAGTGCGAGACTTTCGCCTGATCGCCAAGTCCCTGAACATCGAGGACGGCACGTTGACCCCGACATTGAAAGCGATACGCGCCAAGGTGGAGGCCAAGTACGCGGCGCTGATCGAAGACTGGGGACTGGTTCACGAGGGGGGCGGCCCCAAC
>CBDUXW010000530.1:0-2190 GCA_965371275.1 uncultured bacterium
CCCGCCATTTCCGAGGGCGTCATGTACGTGCGCTCGGTCAACGGCCTGTTCGCGATCGGCGCCGCATCACACTGATTTTCGCGGACGACGGGCGACGCTTCTCGGGTCGAATCGCCAGCAGGACGCCGCAGAACCCTGGTCGGTCTGGTGGCGGCGTCCCGACCGCCTCTACCCGTCCCGCAGGGCGATCAGCGGATCGACGCTGGTGGCGCGCCGCGCCGGCAGATAGCTGGCGACCAGCGCCACCACGAAGAGGAACGCCGTGACCGCTGCGTAGGTCGCAGCGTCGGTAGCACTGACGCCGAGAAGCATCGCGGACAACGCGCGCGACAGCAGCAGCGCGAGCACCAGGCCGATACCCAAGCCGATGCCGGAGAGGATCATTCCCTGCCGCACGACCATCTTCAGCACCGACCCCGAGGCCGCGCCGAGAGCCAGGCGCACGCCGATCTCATGGGTACGGCGGCTCACGGAGTACGAGATCACGCCGTACAATCCGATCGATGCGAGCAACAAGCCGACAACGCCGAAGCTGCCGACCATGAGCGCGGCGACCCTGACGATGCCCAAGGCCGTCCCGTCTTCGAGATGCGACTGCATGGTGTTGACGTCGTACAGCGGCAAGTCAGGGTCGATTGCCGTCACCTCGGCGCGCACCGCCGCAGCCAGCGAAGCCGGCTCCGCGTCGGTGTGAATGAAGAACGTGGCGGGCGACGAGTACCGCTGCTCCAGCGGCAGGTAGAACATCGCTCTGTTCTCCTCCCATATGAACAGCAGCTTGGTGTCGACAGCGATGCCGACGACCTCGATCCACGGGCCCTCCGCGTTACGCAAGCTGAAGCGTTGGCCGATGGGATCCTCACTCGGCCACAACGCCGTTGCCATGCTTTCGTTGACCAGCGCCACGAGCGGCGCGTCTGCCGAATCCGCATCGACGAATCCGCGACCGCGCAGCACCGTGGTGCCGGCGGCGCGGAAGAAGCCGGGGGCCACCATGTTGTAGAAGGCGGAGAAGGTGTCGCTGTCTTCGCTCGCCGGACGCCCTTCGAGCGCCACCGGAATGATGGCAGCGCGACCGCCGAAGGGCACGAAGGCCGCCGGACTCGCCGTGACGACGCCGGGCAGCGCCCCGAGCTGCTCGGCAACCTCTCGATAGAGCTGCCGCGCTCCCGTTTCATCGTAGCCCGACAATGCCGGGTCGATCGACATCATCAAGGTATTCTCGGTACGAAATCCGAGATCGAGATCACGGGCGTTCTGCAGGCTTCGCATGAACAGGCCCGCCGCCAGCAGCAGCACCAAGGAGACCGCAACTTGCGCAACAACCAGCGTGTTGCGCAGGCGCTGCCCGCCGCCGCTGCTGTCGGCACTGCGGCCGCCCTCCTTGAGGGCGTCCACGAGACTGGTGCGCGAAGCCCGCAGCGCCGGCAGGCCGCCGGCGATCACACCGGTAACTACGGCCAGGCCGAACGCGAACAGGAAAACGCGGTAGTCGGGGCTCAGGTCGAAACGAATCGGGATGTCGACCGGAAAGTCGGCGGCACCGCTCGACAGATAATTCGACGCCCAGAGCCCCAACACGATGCCCACCGCTCCACCCAGCACGCCGAGCACCGTGCTCTCGCTGACGAGCTGTCGGACGATGCGGAAGCGACCGGCGCCGAGCGCGGCGCGAACGGCGATTTCTTTGTGGCGCGTCGAGGCGCGGGCGATCAGCAAGTTGGCAATGTTGGCGCAGGCGATGAGCAACACGAGCCCCACGAGCCCCATGAAAATGGTGGCGATCGCCGGCAGCATACGGGCGGTGGCGGGCTCGGGGCGGGCCATGGTTTCGGGGACGACGAAAAGGCTGACGCCGCGGTTGTCATCCGGATACTCACGCTCGAGGTCGGCAGCCAGAGCGTTGAGTGAAGCGCTGGCCTGCTCCACTGTGACCCCGGGCTGCATCCGTCCCATTGAGCGAAAAAACGCGCCGCCCCTGGACTCCAGCGCACTGCCGTATTCGGGGGCCACCAGCTCGAGCATCATGATCGAGACATAAGCATCGACGGCGATCATGAACTCGGTGCCGGGAAACTCTTCCGGCGCCACGCCGATAATGGTGAACGGGTTGCCGTTGAGATGCACGGTGTGGCCGATGACGTCCGCGTCGCCGCCGTACTGGCGCTGCCAGTCCCCGTAATCGAGCAC
>CBDUXW010000531.1:0-2188 GCA_965371275.1 uncultured bacterium
CTGCCGAGCGCGGCGTTTCGGTGCTGACTTCGCGGCTCCTCGGATTCCACACCGATTTTCCTCTCGAGCCCCTTTTTGAGCGTGCCGGAATGCCGCTCGAGCACGTTGAGCGGGCCACGACTGTGGGTAGTTGGTACATCGTCGTAACAACGCGGAGGAGCTGATGACGCACATCGACCTTTCGGGCCGCGTGGCATTGGTGAGCGGGGCGTCGCGCGGCATTGGACGCGCGACGGCGATCGGTCTCGCCGCCGCCGGGGCAGCGGTGCTTGTTCACTACCACCGGCGGGTCGACGCGGCCGATGAGGTGGTCGCGGTGATCGAGGCGGCAGGCGGCGAGGCGCTGGCATGCGCCGGCGAGCTCAGCGACGCATCGGCGGTCGAGTCGGTGGTGCAGGCAGCCATCAGCCGTTGGCACAAGCTGGACATCTTGGTGTGCAACGGCGGTATCTGGAAGGGCGCCCCGGTCGAATCGATGACCGAGGATCAGTGGGACGAGATGATCGACGTCAATCTGAAGGGCATGTACTTATGTACGCACTTTGCCGTGCCGCACATGATCGAGAGGGCGAGCGGCTGTATCGTCAACATCTCGTCCACCGCGGGGCAGCGGGGAGAGGCCGGACACGCGCACTACGCCGCCTCGAAGGGCGGCATGATTTCATGGACGAAGTCGCTTGCCGGCGAGCTCGCACCCCACGGCATTCGCGTCAATTGCGTCGCTCCCGGGTGGGTCGAAACCGACATGGCGATCGACACGCTGGAGCGCGACGGCGACAGCATATTCGCCGGGATTCCGTTAGGGCGAGCCGGCCGGCCCGAGGAGATCGGCTCCGTGGTGTGCTTCCTGGCCAGCGACCTAGCCGCCTACATGACCGGAGAGATCGTCAACGTGAACGGCGGTAGCGTTCTGTGCGGCTAGACGGCCGCCGTATGGTCCTGCGGGCAAGCTGATGCTGTCGTGGGCCATCATCCCGACGGCCGGCAAGGGCACCCGGTTGCTGCCCCGGACTGCCGACATTCCAAAGGTCTTGCTGCCTGTCGGAACTCGTCCGATGCTCGAATGGACGCTCCGGGAGGCGGTTACCGCAGGCGTCTCGGCGGTCATTGTGGTGGTTTCGCCGGCCCACCCGCACGTGCGCGAATTCGTCGAGGCGCTGCGCTCCGGTGCGACCGAGAGCACCGGGGAGAACGGGTCGCAGGACCCGCCCGGGGCCTGGTTGAAGGGCGTCGAAATTCACTTCGTGGTGCAACCCGAACCGGTGGGCATCGGCGACGCGCTCGTTCGCTGCCGCCAGCTCACGCGCAGCGATGTGTTCGGCGTCCTGCTGCCCGATAACTGGTTTGATGGCGACGAGCCGGCCCTGGCGCAAGTCGAGGTCGGTTTTCGCGCGACCGGCGTAACTGCCATCGGACTCGTCGCGGTGACCGCCGAGGACCGCGGCATCCTGGGCAACGTCGGCGGCGTGACCCTCGAGCCACTGAGTGCCCGTACGCATCGGATCCTGAGCTTGCAGGAGAAGGCGACCGGGAGCTTCGAGGTCGATGGCGCCGGCACGATGTTGCGGGGTTGCGCCCGTTACGTTGCGGGTCCCGAGCTCTATGACGCGCTCATGGCTACGGGGCCCCCGGACGAAGGCGAGTGGGATGACGTCCCGGCGTTCCGGTATCTCATCGGCACGGGCGGACTGGTCGGCTGTACAATCGAAGGCCGATTTTTCGACGTCGGCGAGCAAGCCGGCTACGCCGCCGCGGAGAAGTACGTCGCCGGGCTCAGCGGTAGCGGCGCATGACCCCGACGACCACGCCTTGAATGCGTACGTCGTCGGCGTCAACGATCAGCGGTTCGATGGCGGCGTTCGCCGGCTGTAGCCGGATCGAGGAGCCTTCGCGGTAGTACTTCTTCAGGGTCACGTCGTCGTCGGCCAGGAGCGCGATGACCGTTTCGCCGTTGTCGGCCGTAGAGCGGTCTTCGACGATCACGTAGTCGCCGTCGCGGATGTGCTCGTCGATCATCGAGTTGCCGCGCACGCGAAGGGCGTAGGTGGGCCGGCGGCCGACAAAATCCGGGGGAATGTTGAGCATTTCGGTCTCGACGACAGCCTCGATGGGCCGGCCGGCGGCTACCTGGCCGAGCAGCGGCACCTCGATCGTACGGATGGGCTCTGGGTCGACGAGCTCGATGCCG
>CBDUXW010000532.1:0-2155 GCA_965371275.1 uncultured bacterium
CACCCCAACGGCCGTTGGGGAATTCGTCCCAGTCCATCGTCCGGGCAAGGTAGCTCTTCGGTCGGTTGCTCCAGAAGATCGGCCGCACGTCTTCTTCACGGCGCGTGTGGAACGTCGACGGCCGCCACGGCAACGGGCGGTCGGCGGCCAGCCCGTTGACCATATCCAGCCCCTCCAGAATCCGCATCACCGACGACTGGAGATTCAGCGTGTAGAAATGAAATCCGGGCGCCCCGATATCGATGAGCTTGCGACACGTATCGACCGAGAGATCGACGCCGTAGCGGCGAACCTGAGCATCGTCCTGTTTGATGGGTTCGAGCCTGTCCCATACATCCTGCGGCACGCTGACGCCGGTGAACTGCACGAACTTCTGGAAGCGATCGAAGCTCTGGATGGGCAGCAGCCCGGGGATGATCGGGCAATCGATGCCGTGCGCATCGCAACGGAAGAGGAAGGCGGCGTACTCGTCGATGTCGAAAAATAGCTGCGTGATGATGAAGTCGGCGCCGCAATCCACCTTTTCCTTCAGGTAGCCGGTGCAGATGTCTTTGTCTTCCGCCTCGAGATGGCCCTCCGGGTAGCCGGCCACGCCGATGCAGAACTCGTCGCCGTATCTGTCGCGGATGTGACTCACCAGTTCGTGGGCGTAGGTGAAGCCTCCTTCCACGCGTTGCCACTCGTTGCGGTCGCGTGGCGGATCGCCGCGCAGCGCCAAAATGTTGCGGATCCCCACCTCGAGCGCCTTGTCGAGCGCCTCGTTGAGCTTCGGAACGGGCAAGTTGGTGCAGGTCAGGTGCATCAGCACGTCGAGGCCGAAGAATTTTTGCAGCATCTCGGAGATTTCGAGGGTCTCCGTGCTCGTGGAGCCACCCGCGCCCCACGTGATGTCGACAAAAACCGGCTCGAGCGTCGCCATCCGTTCGATGCGGGCGTACAGGTTGTGCAGCCCCGCCTCGGTCTGCGGCGGAAAATACTCGAACGAGTAGAACGGCCTCTTCTCGTCGATGCGCTGATTGATTTTGTCGATGATCTTCACCGTGATCTCCAGAGGCAGGATTCTAACGCCTTCTTCGCGGGTTCGGTGCGCTCACCGTGGTTCGCGCCTCGGCAGCGTCCTGATCGGACACGATCTGCGCCTCCGCGCGATGGACGCGTGGCCGGCAGCGTGCTAACAAGCCGCGCATGGATGAGGGACGCAACTCGCGGTTCGCCGCCGCGATCTTCGATCTCGATGGTTTGCTGATCGACTCCGAGCCGTTGTGGCAGGACGCCGAGATGGAGGTGCTCGCGTGCGCCGGTGTGAACCTGAGCCGCGAAGAGTGCCTGCAGACCACCGGTCTGCGAACCGACAAGGTAGTCGAGTATTGGTTCGAGCGCCGGCCGTGGGACACGCTTCGATTTCCGCTCGACCAGGTCGCCGGCGACATCAATCGGCGGGTGATCGAGCTGATCGGCGAGCGTGGCGCGGCCAAGCCGGGAGTGCACCACGCTATCGACTTCGTGAGCCGTCGCGGCTTGCGACGGGCGGTGGCCTCGTCGTCGAGCATGGACGTCATCAGCGCCGTATTGTCACGCCTCGGACTCGCCGCAACGTTCGAAGTCGTGCATTCTGCCGACTTCGAGTCTGACAGCAAACCGGCGCCCGACGTGTACCTCGGCGCCGCGAAGCGAATGAACGTGGCGCCGAACCGATGCATCGCCTTCGAGGACTCGATGGCCGGTGTGCAGGCCGCGAAGGCGGCCGGCATGACGTGCGTGTGGGTTCCCGAGGCCCTTTGGCGCGGCGGTCGCTGGCGTGCGGCGGCGGCGGCGTCAGGAGTTGCAGCCGATGTCGTCATCGATGCGCTCTTCGATTTCGACGACCGTGTGTGGGACGAGATCGTCGGGGCGCCGTCGGTCGGGACACCGGCAAGCTAGTGGCCGTCCAAGAACGGTAGTCGACGCTGGATCCGCAGCCTGATCGAGCGCGCTTGCCGAGCGTTTCCGTCTACTGCTGCGACAACTCCCTGCCCACGAGAAACCGGTGCAGGAAGTCGTCCGCCGCGTTGAAGGCGAGCAGCCAGCGGCTGTACAGCAGTGAGTCGTGTACGTCGTCGGGAAATACGATGAGCTCGTGGTACACGTTGTGCGCCCGCAGGAGCTGCACCAGGCC
>CBDUXW010000533.1:0-2141 GCA_965371275.1 uncultured bacterium
CCCCGCGGACCTGGCGTCGGGCTGGGGGCAGGTGAGGTTCGACGTCGCCACGGGACCGTTCGCGGCGCTGGCGACCGCCGTCGGGCTCACGTGGCTGGCGACGATTCTGTACGCCGACGCCGCTATTTCGCCGGGCGGCTCGGCGCTCGTGCTGTCGGCGGCGACGGCACGCCTCTCGTACGCGATGGCCAAGAGCGGCTACCTGCCGAAGGCCCTGCTCCGGCTCAACCGGTTCGGCGTTCCGGCAACGGCGTTGGTCGTGAACTTCGTCATCGGCGCGCTGTTCTTCCTGCCCTTCCCCGGTTGGCAGAAGCTCGTCGGCTTCATCAGCTCGGCCGCCATTCTGTCGTTCGCCCTCGGCCCGATCTCGCTAATCGCGCTACGCAAGCAGCTTCCCGCCCACGAGCGCCCGTATCGGTTGCCCCTCGCAGCCCCTCTGGCAACGCTCGGGTTCGTCGTCGCAAACCTCATTTTTTACTGGACGGGGTGGGAAACCAATCGCGTGCTGTCGGTCGGCGTCCTCGCCGGGTTCCTGATAGCCGGCGGCCTGATGGCCTTCGGCGGCGCCGAGGAGCGCAAGAAGTGGGACCTGCACGGCGGCCTCTGGCTGGTGCCGTATCTGGCGACGATGCTGCTCATCTCGTACCTGGGCAATTTCGGTAACGGCACGGGGACCCTTCCCGCCGGCTGGGACATGGTCATCGTGGCCGCCGTCAGCCTGCCGATTTTCCGACTGGCCGTGCGCCATCGGCTACCCGTGGTCGACTTCGACGAATAACACCTTGGAGGGCGATGAGCTCGGGAGATGACAACACGACCGGAGCGACACTGACGCGCCGGATCGGCGTGCACGTGGCGGTGATCGCCAGCTATCTGCTGATCGCGTTGGTCCACCTGCGACCGCTCGCGTTCAAGCTCACCGAAACGATCCCGCGCGCCGAACGCATGGACGTGCTGCTGCACGGCTGGATCATCAACTGGACGGCGCGCCAGCTCTGGCGGGCGCCGTGGGACCTGTTTCAGGCCAACCTGTTTTTCCCGCACCCGAACGCGCTGGCCTACACCGAGCACATGGTTCCCGAGGCGCTGCCGGCGGCGCCGGTGTGGGCGCTGACGCATGACCCGATCGTTACCTACAACGTCGCCTACCTGCTCACCTTCGTGCTCGGCGGCTGGGGTACGTTCCTGCTGGTACGCAGGCTCACCGGTAATGCCTGGGCGGCATGGGTTGCGGGTGCGTTCGCCTGTTACTTCCCCGCCAAACGCTGGAGCCTGGCACACATCAACACGATCTCGGTGCACGGCGTGCCGTTCGCCATGCTCGCCTTGCACCGCCTGCTCGAGCGCCCGACATGGATTCGCGCCCTGGTCGCCGGTGTCGGCGTGGCGCTGGCCAGCCTAATGAGCGCCTACTACACGGTCTACCTGCCGCTCATCCTCGTGCTCGGTGTGCCACTGATGTGGAGGGCCGGCGGCTGGCCGGTCGACCGGCGTCGCATCGTGACGCTGGCGGCGGCGGCGGTGGTGGCTGCGGCGGTCGTGTTACCGATCTTGTTTCCCTACCTCGCAACCTTTTCCGGCGGTGCGGAACCGGCGCGCGCGTACGAGCTGCAGATCGCCGGCGGCGTGGATGTCGCCGAGTTCTTCATCATCGAAAGCCTGTTGTGGTCACCGGCGCTGCTGCCACAAGATCTCGATCCGCTCACCACACCGTTCTTCCCCGGCTTGGTAGCCGTGTTGCTCGCCACAATGGCGTTGTTCGCCCGGCGTGACGGCGCACCCACGTCGCCGACGCTGCCCCGCGGCACGTCGCACAACCGGCGTGGCATTCGCAACCTGGGCTTCGGCGGCCTCGCCTTGCTCATTGCGATCTCGACGATGGCGCTCGTCGAACATCATCGCGACACACTGGCCTTTCGCGACGGATCCGAGCCGCCGCTAACGCGACTGCTGGTGGTCGCCCTGGTCTCGTTGGCGCTCATCGCAGCGGCGGAACGCCGCGACTTTCCGATCGTGCTACGCAACGCCTGGCGACGATTACGTCATTCACCGCCTATGGCCCGCGCCTACGCGGCGATGTTCGCCGCCAGCCTGATCATCGCTCTCGGCCCGCGCCTCAAGTTCTTCGGCTTCGAGGGGCC
>CBDUXW010000534.1:0-2088 GCA_965371275.1 uncultured bacterium
CAGGTCCATCGTTATCGGAAGCGGCAAGCTCAGGCCCGCCAGCAGGCTGGTGGCCCACAGCGTCAGCAAGACCCCAAGGACGCCACCGAGAACGAACAACACACTGCTCTCGGTGAGCAACTGCGCCACCAGCCGGGCACGGGTGGCCCCCATCGCCAGGCGCACACCGATCTCTCTCGCGCGCGCCGCACCGCGCGACAGCAGCATGTTGGCAACGTTGATGGCGGTGATCATGAGCAGGACGCCGGCGACAACGAACAGGGCGCCGAGAAAGGCAGCCAAGCGTTGTCGGGCAGCCGGGAAGATCGGCGAGTAGCTCAGCACGTCGACACCGAACCACTTCGTGCCTCGGTCGTCGGCGATCGAAGCGCCCGTAGCATCCAGCTCCTCGCGAGCCTGTGCGGCGGTTTGCCCGTCGGCCAGGCGCCCGAAAAGCTCGACGCCGATGTGCGCCTCCTCCTCCGACAGATCGGTAGCACCCAACACCAGGCCCTGTGCCGACATCGGCACCCACACCTCGCTGGAAAAGACCGCCATGTGGCCTTGGAAGCCGCGTTCAGCGACGCCGATAATCGTGAAGTCCTTGCCGTTGAGCCTTACCTGACGGCCGACGATCTCCGGCGTGGTGTCGAACCGCTGTTCCCATAGTCGATGACTGATCACGGCAACGGGGTCGCGACCCGGCACGGTGTCCTCGTCAGGCCCGAAGAAGCGGCCCATCTCCGGGCGCGCTCCCAACGCCCGAAAGTAGGCGCCGGAAACGATCGTTCCCGGGGTGCGTGACACGACGCCGTCGATTCCCAATCCGCCTTCGAAAATGTCGAAGGCGACGAGCTCCTCGACAACCCCGGCGGCCGCCAGGCGTCGATACTCCGGAATTCCGAACGCATGGAATCCGGTGCCCTGTTGATCGATCCGGTGCACGGTCACCAGACGACCGCTGCCGTGCACTCCTACAGGCGCGCGCAGCAGCAGGCCGTTGGCGGCACTGAAGATCGTGGCCGTGGCGCCCACCCCGATGGCTACGGTGAGGCTGGCGACCAGGACAAAGAACGGCTGCCGGCGGAGCACCCGCAGCGAAAAACGAATGTCTTCGAAATAGATTCCCATCGACGGTCTCCTGCGGGCCGCTTGCCCGAAAGCGTTCGGGCTCGAAGCTCGTGGAGAACGGTGCAGCAGCTCTTTCGGCAGCGTCACAACCAGATCGCCGATGACCCGCACCCAGATACGCAGCGTCGGCCAGCGGCCGCCGGCGGCGTGCTCGGCGGCGACCATCTGATTGAACGCCTCGACCATGTCGTCGCCGCAGTCGCGGCGCAAGCTGCGCGAGTACAGGCGCAGCAACAGTCGATACGTGCGTTCCGAACGGCTCATTGTCGATCACTCTCCACTCGTGAATATATCCATACGTGGATATAAACACGGAGTTTCATCGAAATGGCCTCCGGCATGGGATTTCTTGGCACGGCCCTCGCTCGTGGCTCGATAGGCTCGGTCGGCCGGGGCCTGGACGGGGCAGCGACGCTCAGGTTGCCGGGGTCCCGGTCACCAGGTCGGGTTTCCACCACAAATATCCGCTCAGCGCACCGATCGTCGCTTCGGCGAGCAAGGCCAGCAACGTGTAGAAGCTCCAGCCGTCGACCAGCAGGCTGGCAACGCGGCCGACCACAAATCCGAGAAACACCAAGGCGAGGGCGCCGAGGAGAGGTCCGGGACGCGACATCGCGGTGGCCACCAGGAACAGAACGCCGAGCACCAGCACGCCACCACCGAAGATCGCCCGAATTTCGCCGGACGCCGATGGTGCCTCCAGCCCGAAACCGACCCAGCGGGCAATGACACCCGGCTGCACAAGCGCCAAGACGCCGAAGGCAAAGTTCATCAAGCCGATGGCAATGAGAGCTCCTCGGTACATGTTGACCTCCGTGTGCGCGGCTCCGTTCAAGGCCGGTCGCACGCCCCCACACTCCCGGCGACGCGAGCCGTAAGGCTAACGATACACCTACTACGAGCGCTCCTCGCGTCTGATGCAATCAGGAGGTCGCGACGTTCAAACCTCAACGTGGAAATCCGCGTCCTACCAGAGAC
>CBDUXW010000535.1:0-2079 GCA_965371275.1 uncultured bacterium
CCCTGCAGCAGGCCAAGGCGGCGATCGCGCGGCTCACCGAGCTGGTTCTTCGCCTCGAGCAGGAAGGAGCGGGCCTGAGCCCCGGGGAGCCCGGTGCGGCGTCTGCCGCCCTGGAGGCGGCCCGCAACGGCTTCGCTGCGGCATTACTGGACGACCTCAACACGAGCGGTGCGCTCGGCCATATGTTTTCCCTGGTCAAGGCGGCCAACGTCGCCCTTGACGACAACGCCATGACCGCCGCGGAGGCTGAGGCGATCGTCTCGTGGTTGCGCGAGGTGGACACGATCTGGGCCGTGTTGCCGGAGGCAGACGCCCTCGTGGAGCGCCGGATCACGGTGGGTGACGCGACGCTGGTGCTGGTCGGCCCGCCGGTGGCCGAGGCGGTCCTCGAGCTCATTGTGGAGCGGGTGAAGGCGCGTTCCGGGCGTGATTTCGCCGCTGCCGACGAGCTGCGCGACCGCCTCCGCGAGCACGGAGTGGTGGTCGAGGACACCCCGCAGGGTGCACGTTGGCATGTTGACGGATGACCGTCGCGTTTCGTGACGGCGAAGACAGCCACCGGAAAACGCGCCCGCGTGCCCATCCCCTTCAGGCATGGACCAGGGTCGTGGCTCGAAGGGCGTCAGCTCCCATTGGCGGCATGCATTCGGCGCCGCTGCCGAGCGGCTCGCCGTACGGCATCTGGAAGCGCACGGCTGCGTCATCGTGGAACGGCGCTTTCGAGGTGTCAGCGGCGAGGTTGATATCGTCGCCCGCGAGGGCGCGACGCTGGTGTTCGTGGAGGTCAAGGCGCGGACGACGCTTCGTTACGGAGGCCCGGCGGCGGCCGTAGGACGCCGCAAGCAGCGTCGCATCGCCGGCGCGGCCCGAGACTTTCTGCGCACGCGGTGCGATCGTGCCTACCCTTGTCGATTCGACGTTGTTTGCGTTGTAGCGACTAACGGCAGGGCGGAGCTGCGCTGGCTGAAAAACGCTTTTCGGGCGCCCTAATGCCAGAGCGAAGCGGCTTCGCGCAGCGTCGAGAGATGGATATGCACGGTGTCCTCGACGTCGCGCGCGTAGCCGCCGGCGAGCACGACAACCATGGGTAGATTGCGTTCTCGGCACGCCTGCGTGACCAGAGAATCGCGCCGGCGCAATCCGGCCTGGGTCAAGCCGAGTTGGCCGAGCTGGTCGTCCGCGTACGGGTCGGCCCCGGCCACATACACGAGTAATTCGGGCGCGTGGTCGTCGATGAGTGGCAACAGGTGCCTTTCGAGGAGCTCACTGTAGGTCTCGTCGTCGGTTCCTGCGTCGAGGCCGATGTCGATCGTGCCGGCGGGCTTTGGCCAGGGATACAAGAGCTCCTGGTGGATCGAGAACGTCGCCACCGTCTCGTCGCCGGCAAAGATGGCCGCTGTTCCGTTGCCCTGATGGAGATCGCAATCGGCTACCAGCGCCCGCGCGATGAGCCCTTCCGCCTGCAATTGTCGGATCGCGCACGCCGGGTCGTTGAACACGCAGAAGCCCTCGCCGTGATCGGCGAACGCATGGTGAAAACCGCCGCCGATATGGAGCCCGACGCCGTGCTCCAGTGCCAACCGTGACGCCATGATCGAGCCGCGAACGCAGCGACTGGCCGCATCGAAGAGCTGCGCCGACCAGGGCAGCTCCATTTGCGCCTGCTCGGCCGGGGTCAGCGTGCTGTCGCGGCAGGCCTCGAAGTAACGACGGTCGTGCACCCGGCGGATCTCTTCGGCGCCCGCCGGCTCGGGCTCGATGAAATCTGCGTCGCGGGCGCCGTGATCGTCGATCAATCGCTGGCGCAGCATCCCGTACTTGGCGGTCGGGAACACGTGCGGCCCGATGTCCACACGATAGCTGGGTGAATAGATGTAGCGGGGCACTGTGGCAGTATATAAGGGGAGGCGGGCGCTACCGGAACGGCCCTGGAACGGGCGCCTGCCGGCTCCGGTGTCGGCTTGCCTGCGCACGACCGGCGCCGATACCATGTCCGACATCGGGGCGGGAATAGCTCAGCTGGTAGAGCGCAACGTTGCCAACGTTGAGGTCGCGGGTTCGAATCCCGTTTCCCGCTCC
>CBDUXW010000536.1:0-2078 GCA_965371275.1 uncultured bacterium
ACAGGTTCAGCAACGGGCCCAATAATCCCTTGGGAAACACACTTTTCTCGCAGGTTTTCGCCCCCTGAGATGCTCGTCGCTCATCGACGATCGATACGTTTCCAAGAAGGAGATAACCATGTCCGCCCGTGTCGCCATCAACGGCTTCGGACGCATCGGGCGCAACACGTTGCGCGCCGCCGTTCGCGACGGTTCCGACCTCGATTTCGTCGCCGTCAACGATCTCACCGACTCGGCTACTTTGGCTCATTTGCTGAAGTACGATTCGGTGCACGGCGCTTTCCAAGGAACCGTGGAAGTCTCCGATGACGGCCTGAATATCAGCGGTGACGCCGTTCAGGTTCTTTCCGAGCGCGATCCGGCCCAATTGCCCTGGGGCGATCTGGGTATCGACATCGTGATCGAGTCGACCGGCTTCTTCAGAGCCCGAGAGGATGCCCAGAAGCACCTCGACGCCGGCGCCAAGAAAGTGCTGATCTCGGCACCGGCGAAGGAGCCCGACGTTACGGTCTGTCTGGGTGTGAACGCCGACGACTACGACGCCGACGCCCACAACATCATTTCCAACGCCTCGTGCACGACGAACTGCCTGGCGCCGGTGGCCAAGGTGCTCGACGTCGGGTTCGGCCTCCAACGCGGGTGGATGACCACCATTCACGCCTACACGAGCGACCAGCGCCTCCAGGACCTACCCCACGGCGACTTGCGCCGGGCCCGCGCCGCCGCGGTGTCGATGATCCCGACATCGACCGGCGCGGCGAAGGCGGTCGGGTTGGTATTGCCGGGTCTGGTCGGCAAGCTCGACGGCTGTGCGGTGCGCGTCCCGACGCCGAATGTGTCGATGGTCGACCTGGTGGCGAACGTCGAGAAGGAGACCTCAGCGGAGGCCGTGAACGACGCCTTTCGCGCCGCCGCGTCGTCGCCGCCGCTGCAAGGTATCCTCGCAGTTTCGGACGAGCCGCTGGTGTCGATCGACTACAACGGCAACCCGCATTCGTCGACGGTGGACGCGAACTTCACGAGCGTCGTTGACGGTCATCTCGTGCAGGTGATGTCCTGGTACGACAATGAAATGGGTTACTCGACGCGTCTCAAGGATCTCGCCGAATACGTCGCCGAGCGGCTGTAGCGAAGCGGCGGTGGGAGCCTGCACATGAGCTCAGGAACGGCGGGTGCTCTGGCTCGCAAGCTCACCATCGACGATCTCGAGGTCGGCGGCCGGCGGGTGCTGTTGCGGGCCGATCTCAACCTGCCCGTCCGGGATGGCCGAGTCAGCGACACGACACGGCTGACCGCAACGCTGCCGACGCTGCGGGCGCTGCTGCGCCGCGACGCCGCCGTCGTGGTGATGTCGCACCGCGGCCGGCCGCGGGGCGAGCGCCGTGAGGATCTCAGCATGGCGCCCGTGGTCGAGGTGCTGCGCGAAGCGTTGGGGCGCGACGTGCGGCTGCTGCCCGACTGCATCGGCGACGAGGTCGAGCGGGCGGTGAGCGAGCTGCGCGCCGGCGCCGTCGTCGTGCTCGAGAATCTGCGGTTCCACGCCGGTGAAACGACCAACGCGCCGGGCTTTGCCGGCGATCTTGCGGCGCTCGCCGACATCTACGTCAACGATGCGTTCGGCGCCGCCCACCGCGTCCATGCCTCGACGTTCGGGGTTGCGCGGCTCGTCGATCAGGCGGCTGCCGGTCGCTTGCTGCAGCTCGAGGTCGAGATGTTGAGCCGCTGCCTCGATGATCCCGATAAGCCTTTTGTACTGGTCGCCGGCGGCGCCAAGGTGAGCGACAAGCTGGATGCGCTCACCCATTTGCTGCCGCTCGTCGATCGTCTCATCATCGGCGGCGCGATGGCCAACTCAGTGCTGGCTGCGCAGGGCGTCCAGACCGGGCGCTCGCGCATCGAAGAAGGCTCCCTGGAGCTCGCCGAGGCGCTTATCGAGAAGACCCGACACCACGGCGTAGACGTGCTGCTCCCCGAAGATTTCGTGGTAGCGCCGGGCATCGAGGCGGCTGCCGAGGCGGCTGTCGTGGAGGTGATACCTCGAGACGGCATGGCGCTCGACATCGGACCACGCTCCGCGG
>CBDUXW010000537.1:0-2071 GCA_965371275.1 uncultured bacterium
GCAGCCAGTGCCCGTCCTCGAGCCAGGCCAGGCCGGCCTCGACACCCGTCTTCTGCGGCACGGAGAGTTGGCCGCGCTTGGCCTCGCGTAGCGACCTCCACTCTTCCGCCGTGCTGCCGCCCTGTGCTTGCTGAGCCACCGTCGCGGCGCCTTCGACCGCGAGCAAGTCGGCGGCACTGATAGCGAAGCCGCGCGCGGTGCCGGGCGCGTCTTCGCCCGTGACAGCGAGTGCGGGGTCGGCGGCCAAGCCTGCGGCGGCGGCCAGAAGCAGCGTGATCGCGAAATCTCGGAGCCGCCGGTTGTCGGGGGTTTCACGCATGTAACGGGCTCAGTTGCCTATGGCGATCAGTTCGGTGCCGGTGCGGAAGTACCAGGTGCCGTCGACCAGCGCCGGTGACGCGAGGGTCATGGCGCCGAGCTCGTTGACATGCAGCAGCTTGAACTCGGGGCCCGCCTCGAGGACGAACGTCTGGCCCGCGTCGTTGGTGAAGAACACCTTGCCGTCGACCGCCACCGGCGAGGCGGAAAATCCCTCCCTGCTGGACCGACCCAAACGCCCCTGAAACATGAGCTTCCCGGTTTTCGCCTCATAGCTGGTCACGATGCTCATCATGTCGTTCATCATGTAGATGTAGTCGCCGATGATGATCGGCGACGGCACGAATGGCGAGCCCTTGGGTGTTTTCCAGACTACGTGCGTTTCGGTAACGTTGCCGCTGCCGCCCGGTCGAATCGCCAGCGTCGGGCCGGCGCGCCCGGACGTGGCGAACACGAGGTCGTGGCCCACTACCGGCGTCGGAATAACCTCCATCATGTTGCCCGACACCGCCCACAGCTCCTCGCCGCTGCTCGGGTCGTAGGCCTGCACCCAGCCCTGGCTCGACACGATGAGCTCATCGCGCTCGCCGGTGGTGATGATGATCGGCGTGCCCCAGCCGGTCATCTGGCTACGGTCGACGCGCCACACGACCTGGCCGGTCTTCTTGTCGAACGCGGCAACAAACGAAGCGCCGCGATGATCCTGATAAATGATCACCGTGCCCTTGTAGAGAATCGGCGACCCCGCCGACCCGTGATAGTTGTTCAGGTCTTCGACCTTGTTGTGCCAGATCAAATTGCCGTCGAGGTCGACCGCCATCAGCCCTTGCTGACCGAACGAAGCGAACACCGCCTCGCCGTCGGTAATCGGAGTGGCCGACGCGCGGCTGTTCTTCTCGTGAATGTGCTCGCGGCTGGCGAACGGCACGGCTGTCTCCCAGATCAGCTCGCCGTTCGAGCGGTCGAAGCCCAGCATGGTCATCTTTCCGCCGTTGTCGTACGACGTGGTCAGGAAGATCCGGTTGCCCCACACGATTGGCGAGGAATGGCCGCGACCCGGGACCGCCACCTTCCACAACACGTTTTCGGTATCCGACCAGGTATCAGGATATCCCGAACCCTCGACGATCCCCTGCCCCGATGGACCACGCCAGTTCGGCCAGTAGTCGCGGCCCTCACCCTCGATGGTGACGATGCGAACTTCGCTCTGCTGCGCGGCCGCGAGGCCGGCCACCGGCTCCATGGCAGATGCCCCCGAAACCAGGGCGCTAGGGGTTGCGAGCAACAGGGTGACAGCTATCCAGAGAAGGTATCGACGCATTGAAAACTCTCCGCAAGGGGATTTGCTTGGCCGGAGCGGCCTACCAGCCTCCGTCAGACCTCTGATGATAACGCGGTTGATGCTCATCTTCCGCGGGACTCCTCGCCGACACGCGGCTCGCTACCCCATCGGCATCGGCAGCGCGACCAGCACGGCGGTGAGGGCGAGCACGACGACGGCGAGGGCGAGCTCGGCGCCGGCAGAGCGCAGCAGCAGCGCCTCGGTGCCGGACGCCGGGCGTTCCTCTCCCGCCGCGACGAGCTCGAGTTGCGGCCGCACGCGCCGCCAGTTGAAGAGGCCGATCCCGCCGACGGCGGCGAACACTAGGAACTTGGCGAGCAGCACCAGCCCGTAGGTCGTCCCGAACAGAGGGCCCACGCCGCCGAGATAGATAAACGACGTCGCCGTCCCGGCCATGAAGAGCGCCGTGAC
>CBDUXW010000538.1:0-2042 GCA_965371275.1 uncultured bacterium
GGGCTCGTATTCCAGGACTTCAAGCTCATCGAGGACCGCACGGTGTTCGACAACGTCGCCTTGGTCGGCCGCGTCGTCGGCTTGTCGTATACCGAGAGCCAGCGGCGCGCCAACGAGCTGCTCCGGCTCGTCGGTGTCGACGGGCGCGCGCAGCTATATCCGGCGCAGATCTCCGGCGGCGAGCAGCAGCGCGTTGCCATTGCCCGGGCGTTGATGACGTCGCCTCAGCTCTTGCTCGCCGACGAGCCGACGGGAAATCTCGATCCGGACCGGGCAATCGAGATCATGCGCATTTTCAGGGCGATCAATCGACGCGGCACGACGGTGCTCGTGGCGACGCACGACCCGGACCTGATTGCCGCGATGCGGCGTCGCACCTTGATTCTCGAGGGCGGACTACTGCGTACGCTCACCGCTGCCCGCAAGGTGTCGTGATGATGCGCGCCGACCGCTACTTACGGCTTTGTTTCGGCGAGGCGATGCGCGGCCTGATCGGCCACCGCCGGACGGTGGCGCCGGCGATTCTCATCATCGCCGTCTCGCTGGTGGTACTCGGTGGTTTCATGCTGGTGTCCGACAACCTCAACCAGTTGCTGATGCGCTGGCGAGAGCGCGGCCATGTGCAGCTATTCCTGGAGCTCGACGCCACGGCGGCCGATCGCCGGGCGATCACCGAAACGCTGCGTGACAGCGGGGCGGTGGAGAGCTTCCGTTACATGAGCGCCGACGATGCGGCCCGCCAGTTTCGTGACGACTTCGAGGAGCTCGGCGACCTGCTGGCATTCCTCGAAAGCAACCCGTTGCCGGCGTCGTTCGTCATCACTGTGGTTCCCGAGTCGCGCCAGGAAGAGGCCCTGGTGGCGCTGACGCGCGCTTGGGATGCGCTTTCCGGGGTCGACGCGGCGCAGTACGACCTGCAAGTGATCCGGCGGCTGGAGTTCGGCGTCAGCGGCCTACGCTTGGTCGGGGCGTTGCTCGGCGGCGCCGTTCTGATCGCCGCCATCATCACGACGACCAATGTCATCCGCGTGCTGGTGGTGGCGCGGCGCCGCGAGATTGTTGTCTTGCGGCTCATCGGCGCCACCGAAACCGTCGTGCGCGGCCGTTTTCTGGCTGAAGGCGCGATCCAGGGCCTTCTCGGCAGCCTTGTTGCGTTGGTAGCGCTGTACGGGATCTACAAGGTCGGGGTGGCGTTTGTCACCGCCGGCGGTGGCTTCCTCGCCCTCGTACCGTTGCGCTTTTTCGACCCCTTTCTCTTTCTGGCGATCGTTGGCTCGGGCGTTGCTGCCGGCCTGTTGGGCGCGCTGCTGGCGTTCGGTGCGGCGACCGCTCTCGAGCGCTGAATGAAGCCCGATCAGGTGCAGGCGCTGCTGGAGGCCGTGGCCGCAGGCGAATCGACGGTCGACGCCGCCGTCGACAGGCTGCGCACCATGCCCTTTCTCGATCTCGGGTTCGCCAAAGTCGACACCCACCGGCCTCTGCGTACCGGCCACGGCGAAGTGGTGTTCGGCGAGGGCAAGTCGGTGGCGCAGATCGTCGGCATCGTGGAGGCCCTGGCCGCCGAGGCCGAGCCGGTCCTGGTGACACGCCTGTCGCGCTCGGCGGGCGAGGAACTGGCACTGCGTTTCGAGGGGTCTCGGTTCGACGATGACGCGGCGGCGCTGGTGGTGGGCTCACCGCCCCAGGGGCGGGGCAAGGTCGCAGTGCTGTCGGCGGGCACATCCGACCTTCCCGTTGCCGCCGAAGCGGCGTTGACCGCTGAAGTTCTCGGCAGCAACGTGGAGCGCCACTGGGACGTAGGTGTCGCCGGGCTGCAGCGCCTTCTCGCCGTGCGCGAGGAGCTCGACGGGGCGCGTGTGGTGGTGGCCGTTGCCGGCATGGAAGGCGCGCTGCCGAGCGTCGTCGGCGGTTTGGTGGACGTACCGGTGATCGCGGTGCCGACCTCGGTGGGCTACGGCGCCTCCTTCGGCGGCCTGACGGCGCTTCTCGGCATGCTCAATAGCTGCGCGCCGGGGGTCTCGGCAGTCAATATCGACAACGGC
>CBDUXW010000539.1:0-2034 GCA_965371275.1 uncultured bacterium
GGCGCCGGTCGCGCGCTACTGCCGTCCAGCCGTCTTCCAGCACCTCGACCTCGGCACCGCCCATGTTCACCATCGGCTCGATGGCGAGAACCATCCCCGCCCGCAGCCGCTGGCCGACACCGGGCCGCCCGAAGTTGGGAATCTGCAATTCTTCGTGCAACACCGATCCGATGCCGTGGCCGACGAACTCGCGAACCACCGAGAATCCCGCCGCCTCTACATGAACCTGCACGGCGTTGGAGATGTCGCCGACCCGCATTCCGACGCGACACTTGCTGATCGCTTTCTGCAGCGATTCCTCGGTTACCCGCAGTAGACGATCGATGCCGTCGTCGATCGGCGCAACGGCCACCGTGGTGGCCGAATCGCCGTAATAACCCTCGAGCTTGACACCCAGGTCCATGCTCACCACGTCACCCGGTGCGATACGGCGCTCGCGCGACGGGATGCCGTGGACGATTTCCTCGTTGAGCGAGGCACAAAGGCTGGCCGGAAAACCACGATACCCCTTGAACGCCGGCTCACCGCCGAGCTCGCGAATCCGCTGCTCGGCGTGCTCGTCAAGCTCGCCGGTACTGACGCCCGGCGCCACGCGGTCGACAAGCTCGCCCAGCACCTGGGCCACCACCTGGTTGGCCCGGTGCATGATCTCGAGCTCGGATTGTGACTTACAGATAATCATGTCTGCACCGCGGCGCTGGTGGCGGCGTCGATCCGCTCGTAAATTTCGTCGATTGTCCCCACGCCGTCGATCTCGCGCATGACGCCACGCTCGCGGTAGTACTCGACCAGCGGCTCGGTAAGCTCCCGATACACCCGCATGCGTTCGAGCACGACCTCTTCCTTGTCATCGTCGCGCTCCCCCGCACCGTCGGCTTCGGCACGACGGCCCGAAATGCGCCGTACGACCTCTGCCTCGGGAACTTCCAACATCAGCACCAGGCCGACCTCTCCCAGGCCGAGCTTCCGCGTGAGCGGGTCGAGCGTCTCAGCCTGACCTCGCGTACGCGGGTAGCCGTCGAGAATAGCGCCGGCGGCACAATCAGGCTTGCCTAGCCGTTCTTCGACAACCTCCAACATGAGATTGTCGGGAACCAGGTCGCCGGAGGCCATGATGCCTTTCACCCGGTCGGCGATCTCTGTGCCTTCGGCGACGGCGGCGCGCAGCATATCTCCGGTCGACACCTTGGGCAGCCCGTAGCTGGCGGCCAGGCTTTCAGCCTGGGTTCCCTTGCCTGCCCCCGGGGGGCCCAAGAAGACGATCACCATCAGGAGTACCGCCGTGCCTTGATGCGGCCGCCCTTCAAGAAGCCTTCGTAGTGCCTCATGATGAGCTGGCTCTCCACCTGGCGCACGGTGTCCATTGCGACGCCGACGAGGATCAGTAGAGAGGTTCCGCCGAAGTAGAAGTTGATGCCCAAGCCGGTCGTGAACCAGATCGGCAGCATGGCATCGAGCCGGTCGCCGATGAACGGGATCGGCGCCACCTGGAAGCCGGCGAGCAGGAACTGCGGCAGCAACGACACCGCGGTCAAATAAAGCGCGCCGATGAACGTCAGCCGCGTCAGAATTCCGTCGATGTACTCCGCGGTGCGCCGCCCGGGTCGGATGCCCGGGATGAAGCCACCGTACTTGCGCATGTTGTCGGCGACGTCGACCGGATTGAAGATGATCGCGGTGTAGAAATAACAGAAGAAGATGATGGCCGTCGCGTACAGGACCGTGTACATAGGATGGCCCCAGCTCAGCGCGTTGGTCACCGCCTGCGCCCACGGATGCGTCACGAACTGCGTGATCGTCTGCGGGAACATGATGATCGATGAGGCGAAGATGACCGGGATGACGCCGGCGGTGTTGACGCGAATCGGCAAATGCGTGCTTTGCCCGCCGTACATGCGGCGACCGACGACGCGCTTGGCGTATTGCACCGGAATGCGCCGCTGCGAGCTCTCCATCAACACGACAAAGGCGGTAACGGCCACCATCACGATCACCAGCAGGGCCACCGTGAAGACGTTCAGCGAGCCGATCTCG
>CBDUXW010000540.1:0-2012 GCA_965371275.1 uncultured bacterium
GACGGCGCCGCGTGTCCTTGGCAACATCATCGCGCCCCTCGTGCCTCCACGGCCCTGAATCAGACCGAAAACGGGATGTCCCCCGTGCTGTCGCCGAAGCTCTCCATGTCGTCGAAGCCGAGCTTGTGCAACAGCGTCAGCATGACGTTGGCCATCGGCGTGCCGTCCTCTGTCCGCACGTGAACGCCACCCTCGAGCTGCCCGTTCGCCCCACCCATGACGAATAACGGGCAGCGCTTGTGGTTGTGGACATTCGGATCTCCCATCGGCGAGCCGTACACGATCATCGTCTTGTCGAGCAGGTGGGTATCGCCCTCCATCGTGTCCTGCAGCTTCTCCAGCAAATAGTTGAGCTGGCCGACGTGATAGCGGTTGATCTGCGCGAAGTCGGTGATGTTGCGCTCGTTGTTGCCGTGGTGAGACGCCGGGTGGAACGGTCGATCCACGCCGCTCTCCGCAAACACCCGCGACGACGCGTCGCGGCCCATCTTGAACGAAAACACGCGGGTGAGGTCGGCGGCGAAGGCGACGGCTTGCAGGTCGAACATGAGGTGCACATGCTCTTCGAACGAGTCGGGCACACCGGCGGGCGCCTCGGGCAACGCGCGCACCTCACCGCTGGTGTTGCGTTCCTCGATGCGCTGGATGCGCCGCTCCAGCTCGCGGATGTTGTCGAGATAGCGATCGAGGCGGGCCACGTCTGCCGGCCCGAGCTCGCGCTTCAGCTGCGCCACCCGGCTGTTGATGAAGTCGAGGATGCTGCTGTCGGTGCGCCGTCGGGCCGCCCGCTGTTCGGGGGTGCCGCCGGCGCCGAAGAGTTGGTCGAAAGCGACCCGTGGGTCGCGGATCATCGGCAGCGGCTGCGTCGGTGCCGCCCAGCTGATCGTGTCGGTGTATACGCAGGCATAGCCGTAGGCGCAGCCGCCGGCCTGGTCGACGTTCTCGATGCACAGCTGCAACGACGGAATGGGCGTGTCCTGGCCGAACCGCTGCGCATACAACTGGTCCATCGACGTGCCGACGCGGATGTCGGAGCCCTCGGTTTGACGCGGGTGCGATTGGGTCAGAAACGTGGCGCTGGAGCGAAAATGATCGCCGCCGATCTCCTTGGGGATGAATGCCTCGGCGTTACGGATGTTGCTGTTGCTGATGATCGTCAAATAGTCGCGAAACGGTGCCAACGGGCTCAGCGAGCTCGGCGTCAGATCGAAATTGCGACCCACACCCGCCGGCGCCCACAAGTTTTGTTCGAGTCCGTAGGGGCTGCTGCCGGCGGCACCGTGCACCATCTCGATACACACCAGGCGAGTCGGACCCGTCGCCGCCGGGCGGCGCCCGAAAACGGTCCCGGCGGGCACCATGGCGTCGAGAAACGGCAGCGCGACAGTTGCCCCCATGCCGCGCAGTACCGTCCGTCGGGAAACGTGTTTTTTGGTTATGAGCATGGTTATTGCCCCTCTTTGCTGCCGGCTTCCGGCTCGCTGAGTGCCGGCTGCGCATTGTTCCGGAACGCGGCGCTGTGTACGACCCCCACGATGAACGACGACATGCGGTAGTCGTTGTCTTCGGCCTGCCGGATGATCGCCCGGATCGCCGGCATATCGTAATACTCGACGCGGCGCCCGAGAGCGTAGGCCATCAGGTTCTCCGTAAATGTGGTCAGGAACGCGCCCTTGTACTTCAACAGCGCCTGCCGCAGGCCCTCCGGGCCGTCCAGGCGGCTGCCGTCGTAAAGCTCGCCTAGCGGGTCGACGAGTTGCCCGTGGTCTTTGGTGCGCCAGGCGCCGGTAACGTCGTAGTTCTCCAGGGCCAGACCGATCGGGTCGATGACGTTGTGACACGAGCTGCACCCCGGATCGGCGCGGTGCCGTTCCATTTGCTGGCGCACCGTCACCGAGCGAGTGTCGGCGGCCGCGTCGGGCTCCTCGAGCTCGGGAACGTTCGGCGCCGGCGGCGGTGGTGGCGAGCCGAGCAACACCTCCATGACCCACTTGCCGCGCAACACCGGCGAC
>CBDUXW010000541.1:0-2007 GCA_965371275.1 uncultured bacterium
CAGCACCAGCGAAATACGTGGCTGTACGACGAGCGCCAGCACGTTGCGGCGCTCGGCGCCGAGCGCCACGCGGATGCCGATTTCACGTGTGCGCCGGCTCACCGAGTAACCGATTACACCGTACAGACCGACGGCGGCGAGCGTCAGCGCCAGCATGGCGAAGGCGCCGATCATCCAGGCGCCAAGCTTCACCGGCAACAAGCGCACGTCCATGTTGTCGCGCAGCGGCGCCGCTTGCATGAAGGCAATCTCGGGGTCGAGATCGAAAAATACCTGCTCGAGTCGCGATATCTGCGCGGCGACCGGCGCGTCCATGCGCACCAGATACATGGCGTACATCGAGCTGTTATGTGTAAACGGCATGTGCAGGTAGGGTGTCGGCGCTTCGCCCGGCGTCATGACCTTGTAGTCCTCCACGACACCGATGATCTCGACCGGATCGCCGCCGAAGCTACGCCGGAACGTCTGGCCCACGGCGCTTTCCTCGGGCCAGTAGCGCGCCGCCATGGCCTCGTTGATCACCGCGACGTTGCGGTCTTCCTCGCCATCAGCGGCGACGAAGTTCCGTCCCTCCAGAATGGACACGTCCAGGGAGTCGAAGTACTCCGGGTCTGCGTAGGTACCTTCGACGGAGTACGCGCGGTCTGCGTTCGACGTCTGGTGGCCGTCGATGTAGACGCCGAAACCATTGTTGTTCACCGACAGCGGCACGCGCGAGCTCATCGATACCGCCTGCACGCCGGGCGTCGACTGCAGCCGCAACTTGGCGGTGTCGAGCAACGTTTCGCCGGCCTCCTGCTCGTAGCCGACGGCTTCCAATCCGAGTCCGAACATCGCGATCCTGTCGACATCGAAGCCGACGTCGATGCGCTGGGCGTTCGCGAAGCTGCGCACCATCAGCGCGCCGCCGATAAGCAGCACGATGGAAACGGCCACCTGCACGACGACCAGAGCGTCGCGCAGCTCGAAGCGGCGGCGCCCCGGGCTGTCGCCGTCGGCGTCTTTCAGCGCCGGCACCAGGTCGGGCCGCGAGGCGCGTAGCGCCGGCACCAGTCCGAACAGCACGCCGGTGGCCAGCGACACGACCGAAGCGAACGCCAGCACACGAGTGTCGAGGCTGAAGTCGAAGCTCACGTCGATGGGTAGCGGGATATCGATGTTGGCGATGACGCGGGTCAACCACACGGCCAGCAATAGCCCCAACCCGCCGCCGAATGCCGAAAGCAGCACGCTCTCGGTGAGTAGCTGGCGAACCAGACGACCGCGTCCGGCGCCCATGGCCAGGCGAATCGCCACTTCCTTGCGGCGCGACGACGCCCGGGCCAGCAGCATGTTGGCGATGTTGGCGCAGGCCACAAGCAGGACGAGGCCGACGACGCCGAGGATCAACGCCCCCGCGGGAGCGACAAAGCCGTCGAGATCGGGGTTGATGCGCACGTCGTTTGTCGCCAGCACGGCCACCGACACGAACTCGTTGGTCTCCAGATACTGCTCCTCGAGCTGCGCCATGATGCCGATGAGCTCGGCACGCGCCTCCTCGACGGTGGCGCCGTCACGCAGCCGGCCGCGCATCCACAGGAAACGGCTGCCGCGCCGCGTCAAGCGCGTGTTCCCCGTCGGCGAGGCGATGTTGTTGGTGTTGCCGAGAGGCTCGAGCGCCTCGACCATGTTGACCGGCACCCACAGCGGCACGGTTACGGCGGGAAACATGCCGCCGAAGCTCGCCGGCGCGACGCCGACCACGGTGTAGGGGATGCCGCTCAGGCGGATTTCCCGGCCCAGGATGTCGGGGTCGCCCCCGTAGCGGGTCTTCCAGAAGAGGTCGCCGAGAATGACGACGGGGTGGGTGCCCTCGGTCTCGAATTCCTCGGGGCTGAACGTGCGTCCCAGGGCCGGCTGCACGCCGAGGGTTTCGAAGTAGCCCTCGGTGACCAGCTCGCCGACGACGATCTCGTTGCGTCCGTCCTGAACGTGGTTGGCGATGACGTTCGTATATCCGAAAAGACC
>CBDUXW010000542.1:0-1992 GCA_965371275.1 uncultured bacterium
CTGCGCATGGGGCCCATGACCGCCGAGGGCGCCTGGGTGATCAGATCGTGCGGGTCCATGAACAAGCTGGGTGATCGACCGCGCAGCACGAGCCGGCCGCTGCGCTCCTCGACGTCGGCCGATACCTCGGCGGTGATCAGGATCAGGAACTTGTTGAACTCGACCCGGCCCAGCTCGTTGACGCCGTTGTCGACCGTGCCGAGCTTGATCACGGGCTCGAAAAACGGTGTCGCCGCCCAGGCCACGTAGGCTTCGAAGGGGCCGAAAGAGCTCGGCGCGGGCAGGCCCTCGATGTGCGCCGTGAGCTCGCGGATGTGGTTGCCGGCCGGCGTAACGGCAACGCCGAACGGCGACGGCACGCGACCCAGATCAACGGAGCCGCCGGCGCCGCGGGCCTGGGGCGTGGCGTGCAGATCGAGGCAATAGAGGTCGCTGGCGCTGCGTTGGGCGCAGGGCCCGCGCGGCGCCATCCGGCGTTGTCCGGCCTGCTGCGCCGCGCCGTTTGCGGCCACGGCTACGGTTGCCATGCAACCGGCGACCAACAACCCCACAGCGGCTCTCATCTCCACCCCCGGCGGGCTTACAGCCGCTGGGCGCCGGGGTTGCCGCTCTCGACGAGAAACGAGGCCCGGGTTCTGATCGGTGAGTCCGGCTGGCTCACATGGTCGACGATGCGATAGTCGGCGCGGAGCTCGTCGCGCGACAGCTCACACGTAACGTAGCCGCGCTGGCCGTTGAAGAACTTGACGAACGGGTTTTCCTCCAGCATTTCGGCGGTCGAGTTGCGCCAATCGGATCCGTCGCCGCCGGAACTGATCGAGGTCACGACGAGCTCGGTTGCCACGGTTGCCGAGTCGGGATCGCCGAAGTCAGCCTTGATGTCGTTCACCCAATTCGAGTGGATGTCGCCGGTGAGGACCACGGGATTGCGGGACCGGGTGGCGCCGAAGATGTCCACCAGGCGATTGCGGGCGGCGTCGTAGCCGCTCCATTGGTCCATGCTGTAGCGCTCCTCGTCGCCTCCGCGGTGGTCGACGGGCGCCACCATTACTTGCTGGGGGATGACGTTCCAGCGCACGTCGGAACTGTCCAGGCCGTTGAACAGCCAACTCTCCTGCGCCGCCCCCATCAACGTGGCTGTTTCATCGAACACCGCCGGGCAACGTGGCCCGCTTTCATCTGCGCAGGGTTGGTCGGTGCGATATTGGCGCGTGTCGAGAACGAAGAACCCCGCTAGCTGACCGTACGAAAAGCTCCGGTATAGCTGCATGTCAGGGCCCCGCGGCATCGACGTGCGGCGCAACGGCATGGTCTCGTAGTACGCCTGGTAGGCGTTGGCGCGGCGGCGCAGAAACGCGTCGACAGGGTCGTCGTTCTCGGACGTATTGCCGGCGTAGTTGTTGTCTACCTCATGGTCGTCCCATGTGACGACGAACGGTGCGGCGGCGTGGATCGCTTGGAAGTCGAGATCCGTCTTGTACAGGGCGTAGCGGTTCCGGTAATCGTCGAGCGTTTCGATTTCGTCATAGGTGTGCATGCGAACGCGGTCGTCGCGGCCGGCGTACTCGTAGATGTAGTCGCCGAGGTGGAAGACGACGTCGAGGTCCTCCTCCGCCATGTGCCGGAACGCCGTGAAGTAGCCTTGCTCGTAGTGGTTGCACGAGCAAAATCCAAAGCGCAAACGGTCGTTCGCGGCGCCGAGCGCCGGCGCCGTCCGCGTACGTCCGATAGGGCTGTATTCGCCGCCGGCCCGGAACTGGTAGAAGTACCAGCGGTCGGGCTCCAGCCCGTCGGCTTCCACATGCACCGAATGACCGAGCTCGGGGGCGGCGATCTCGGTGCCGCGCCGCACGTTGCGGCTCATCAGCTCATCGTCGGCGATGATCCACTCCACTTCCAGTGATGCGGCGGGCATCCCGCCACCGCGCAGCGGGTCGGGAGCCAGTCGTGTCCACAGAACGACGCCGTTGGCGGTGGGGTCGCCGGAGGCGA
>CBDUXW010000543.1:0-1981 GCA_965371275.1 uncultured bacterium
CCACGCGCCAGCTTGAAGGCAACGGCCACGGCGGCCAGGTCATTCTCCGGATACCCCGCATCGGGGAGTCGAGGATTGAGAATCGCCAGCGCCTCGGGTAGCTCCGCGCCCGCTTCGTGATGATCGGCAACGATGAAGTCGATACCCAGCTCCCGCGCCCGCGACGCGGCGTCGAGCGCAGTGATTCCGCAATCGACCGCAATCACCACGGCGGCACCCATCTCCCGGGCGCGTTCGATGCCGGCGATCTTCAGGCCGTAGCCGTCGTCGATGCGGTGCGGCACCAGGTAATCGACGTCAGCGCCCAGCGCCCGCAGCGTCACGAGCAAGACGACGGTGCCCGTGATGCCATCGACATCGTAGTCGCCATGCACCACGATCTTTTCGCCCGCTTCGATTGCCGCCAGCAAACGATCGACCGCCGCCTCCATCTGAACGAATGCGAACGGCGAATGCATCCTGTCGAGTGTCGGCTCGAGGAATGCCTGGGCGTCTTCGACCGTGCTGATCCCTCGAGATGCCAACACACGGGCCGTCGTCGGAAACAGTCCCAACTCGTCGGCGAGACGGGCCGCTACAGCGGCGTCGACGTCACGCAACCGCCACGGTCGCTGTTCCGGCGGCCGTCCATTCGAGAGGTCCGCCATCAGCGCGCTCCCGGGCCTACTCGTCCGTTCCGGCCAGGGCGCCCATGCCACGAAACTTCTCGTAGCGGCGCTCGAGGAGCACGTCGATGTCGACACCAAGCAACTCGTCGAGCTGCCGCTCGAGCGTCTGACCGAGTGTCGAGGCAATGGCTTCGGGATCGTTATGAGCTCCGCCCTCGGGCTCCGGCAGGATCTCGTCGACCAGTCCCAGCTCCCGCAAATCCGGGGCGGCGAGCTTCAGCGCCTCCGCCGCCTCTTCGGGATGGTCGGGATCGCGCCACAGGATCGAGGAACACGACTCCGGCGAGATCACCGAATAGGTAGCGTACTGGAGGATGTTGACACGGTCCCCGACACCGATCCCCAGGGCCCCGCCGCTGCCGCCTTCGCCGATGATGGTGACGATGATCGGCACGCGGAGTACCGCCATCTCGCGCAGGTTCACGGCGATCGACTCGGCTACGCCCCGCGCCTCGGCGCCCGATCCTGGATAGGCGCCCGGCGTGTCGATGAACGTGAAGACGGGGCGCGAGAACTTCTCGGCTTTCTTCATGACACGAAGCGCCTTGCGATATCCCTCGGGGTGCGGCATCCCGAAGTTGCGCTCCAACTTGGTCTTGGTGGTGCGGCCCTTCTGCTGCCCGACGACGCAAATCGGCTGGCCGTTGAATTCGGCAAAGCCGGCGACGATCGCCGCGTCGTCGCCGTACTGGCGGTCGCCGTGGAGCTCGAGAAACCCGTTGAACAACCGCTCGATGTAATCGAGCGTGTACGGCCGCTTCGGATGCCGGGCGACGAGCGTTACCTGCCAGCGCGACAGGTTTCCGTAGATCTCCCGACGCGTCTCATCGAGGCGTGCCTCGAGCTCGGCGAGCTGCGCGTCGCGCTCGGGTGAGGCGGGATAGAGTGCGAGCTCGTGGATCTGTTTGTCGAGCTCGGCGATGGGTTTTTCGAAGTCTTCAGCCTTGCGGTCCATGGCTCGGAAGAATCGTCAGGTCGCGGATATCGATACGTTCCCCGCCGGGCAGGAAGAGTAGCACGCAGCCTCACGGCGCTGTTGTGCTGGTTTCGAGCCCCGTTACGGGTTCCGGCGACGGCGGTCGGCGAAGCCGTTACGATCGCCGGCGTGGTTCTCGTAACGCCTCAGCCCGCCGATCCGGGGAAGAAGAACTGCTGCAGCCCCCGTGCTACAGCGCGGAACGGGTGTAACAGCGCATCCGCAAGTGACGGCTTGTCGGGTCCCGCGGCCTCGGCCCGGCGTACATACTCGAGCGCCTCGGCTCCGGCGCGCCGCTGCAGGTCATCGAAAACCGTCAAGAAGCGCTGCTGAGGGC
>CBDUXW010000544.1:0-1981 GCA_965371275.1 uncultured bacterium
ACCCGCTGGAGAACCCGCCGATGTGAACGCGCCGGCGGGCGTCGCCTCGCCACTGTGAATCTCTTCGGTGAGCTCGGCGAGGTCGTTGCGCAGGTCCAGCGCCGACTGATAGCGACGCCGTGGATTCTTCTCGAGACACCGCTTGATGATCCGACCGAGGTATCGGGGCAGTCCTGTGTTCAGCTCGGTGGCGGGCGTCGGCGAGGTCGTGATGATCGATGACAGGATCGACATCTTGGTGTCGCCCTTGAACGGCAGCTCGCCGGTCGCCATCTCGTACAGGACGATGCCGAGCGAGAAGATGTCGGACCGGTGATCGATGACCTTGCCCTCGGCTTGCTCGGGAGACATGTAGGCGACCGTGCCGAGGATCTTGCCTTCCTCGGTCAGACGGGCGGCTTGCTCCGTGGCCATTTCGGTGGCTGCGTCGGGTTCCGCGTCGGCTTCAGTGAGCTTGGCGAGCCCGAAGTCGAGCACGCGCACACGGCCGTCGGTGCCTACCATCACGTTTGCGGGCTTCAAATCTCGGTGGGTGATCTGGGCATCGTGAGCGGCACTGATGCCCTCGACGAGCGGGACGGCAAGCTCCAATAGTCTGTCGACGGGCAGGCCGTGCTTCGGAATGAGCTCGCCCAGGCTGGTGCCGTCGACGAGCTGCATGCTGATGAAGTGAACCTCGGTTCCGGGCTGCGGACCGCTCTTGTCGGCTGCCGCGCCGTCGCTGTCGGAGCCCCTTCCATCGGGGCCATCGGTTGGCGACAGCCGGGCCCGTTCGATGGAGTACACCGTGACGATGTTGGGGTGGTCGAGAGCGGCGATCGTTCGAGCTTCGCGCTCGAAGCGCTGCCTGCGTTCTTCGTCGGCGGCCATCACCTCCGGCAACACTTTGATGGCCACATCACGTCCGAGGGTGGTGTCGCGTGCTCGGTAGACATCGCCCATGCCGCCCGAGCCCAGGTGGCCGGTGATCTCGAAAACGCCCAGGCGTGTGCCGTTTTCCAAATGCGTCTCCCGAGTGTCCGGTAACAGTTACGTTCGCCTCTGCCGGGTTCTACTCTTGCCTGCCGTAGAGCGCGTTGAACACGAGCTTGAACGTGCCGCTGGTCTGCGCCCGGTGCTGGACGCGGAACCCGTACATCACGATGCGGCCGTCGCCGCGCTCCACCTCGACGATGGCGCCGCGGCCGGCGAGATACTCACCGCCGACGAGCTGGCCGCTGGCCAGTACTTCGCCTTCCTCGGGGTAGGTCGCCACCACCCGTAAGTTGCCGGCCGCCGCGTCCCAGCCGTCGGGCTCATAGGCGCGCCCGCCACCGAAAAAGCCGTAGGCCGTCTCGCCCATGCCGTAGCCGAGCGGGTGGTGGTTGTTCACCTCGAGGTTCAGCAGGCTCGACGGCAGATAGAAGTCGGGCTGCCGCAGGCCCTGCAAGCTGTTCTTGACCGGCACCTCGAAGCGGTCGAGCACTACCTCGTCGGAGCTCTCGAAGGTAAGCAGCGTGCCGCCGTCATCGACGAAAGCGATCATGGCGTCGATGCCCTCTTCGCCCATGCCGCCGGCGTAAGGCTCCATGATGCGCTCTTCCGAGATGCCCTCGAGCATGCGCTGCACCGAGATGCCCGACGGAATGATTAGCACATCGAAATCGGCGTTGAGGGCGCCCTCGCGCATGCGGGCGTTGTCGACGTTCTCGTAGGGAAACTCGAAGTCGTCGAGTAGCAGGCGTGTCCAACCCTCGTCCATCGACGCCTGCCACGGCTTGTACAAGCCGACGCGGGCAGCGTCGATTTCAAACGGCATGCCGCTGCCGCCCATCGACTCGACGTCGGCGAACACCGGCACGCGCAGCTCCTGGGAGATCTGCGCCAGCTTGTCTCTGATGCCTTCGTTGCGGCGGGAGATCATGAAGGCGCCGGGCGGCAGCTCGCCGGCATCGGTGCGCATCGGCTCGGCGCTGCGGAACACCTCGACGCCGTCGGCGAG
>CBDUXW010000545.1:0-1914 GCA_965371275.1 uncultured bacterium
ACCGAGACCGACTTTCGTGCCACCACGTTGGCGATCGACGCGCTCTACGTCCGCGGCGGGTCGTTCACGTTGCCGGGGTCGGCGCCACCGCCGCCCTCCGGCTCGGCGAGCGATATCGTCGTCCCGGCAACCGACGGGATCTACGTCGGCGTCAGCTTCGTGCAGCGGATAAAGGCCATCAACACGGCGCTCCGCGTCGTCGGCTCGGCGCCGGTAGGGGACGAGACCCCGGCTGACAACCCGCTCGAGATCGGCAGCCCGGCCTTGGCCGGTGCGGTCATCTTCAGCGAAATTTCCTGGACCCCGCACCACGGCCACAACCTGTTCTACCTGAACAGTTTCTGGGCCATCGACGAGTACCGTGCTGCGGCCCTGGATCCGTTGATCCCGGGCCCGCTGGCGCGCACCGGCATCCTGTTCGCAGGGGTCGGGTTGGGGAACTACGCGGCAGCGCTTTCGCCGACGGCCGACGAGGCCGTAGGCGCCGTATTCGGCCACCAGATGTTCTTCGCCCACCGTCGCCAGCAGCTTCTCATCGAGGGCGGGGGAAGATACTCGACCCGTAGTTGCGCCGACATCGATCCGGGGTGTTCGCCCCACTCGGCGGCCGCTGGGGCACGCTATCAGATCGCCGCCGGTCGGCGGGGCGTCTTCGTTTTCGATGGATACGTCGCCTACGACGAGCTCCGCGGCAGCCGCATGCAGAAGAATCTGCTGCGGCTGGGCAGCCGCGTCGAGCTACTGATCAAGTTCTGACCGTTGGCAGACCACGGTTTTTTTGATCGGCCTCACGTGTGGATCTCGGTGGCTCTTTCGGCGGCTGCTGGCGCTCTTGGGTTGACACTGGTTTTCGGAGTGCACGACGCCTACGCGGTTGCGCCGCCGTCTCAAGAGCGCTCCCAGCAAGAGTTGGCGCTGAGCGAGTTCGTCCGCCTCGATCCCGACAAGATCATGCGCGCCGAACGCTGCGGGGAGTGCCACTTCTCCGAGCACCAGGTGTGGTCGCAAACGCCGCACGCTACCGGGTTCGATTCGCTGCACCGCAAGGAGTCGGCCGAACAGATCGCCGCGGCGATGGGGTTCCGTCTCATCAAGCGCGTCAGTCTGTGTCTGAAGTGCCACTACACGCCGACGGTGCAACGTGGCCAGTTGCGCGCGGCGGAAGGCGTGAGCTGCGAGTCGTGTCATGGCGCCGCGCGCGACTGGGTCGGTGTCCACGCCGACTTCGGGGTCGGCGGTCCGGACCTCCGAGTGGCGCGCGGCCAGGAGACCGCAGAGCACCGCGAGCAGCGGATTGCCGATGCTCGCGCCAACGGGATGCGGCGCCCCTCGGACCTTTACGACGTCGCCGCCAATTGCTTCGAGTGCCACATGGTGCCGCATGAAGAGCTCGTCAATGTCGGGGGTCATTCGACGGGCAGCGGCGCCTTCGAGCTGGTCGAGTGGAGCCAAGGGCAGATCCGACACAATTTCCTCGACTCGTTTCTCACCGGCGACGGGACGGTGAACGGCGAAAGCTCGCCGGCGAGAAAACGACAGATGTACGTGGCCGGCAAGGCGCTCGATCTCGAGTACTTGCTACGCGGCGTCGCCCTGGCGAGCGAACCGGGCAAGTATCTGAACTCGCTGGTGCGCCGCAAGCGGAGGGTTGTGGGTGACCTCGAGGAGATCAGCGAGAATGTCCGCGCTCCCGAAGTCGATGAGATGCTCGCCGTCGTCGCCGACGTCGACCTGCGGCCCGGCAACGCAACGGCGCTCGAGGCGTCTGCCGATCGGCTCCGGGAATTGACTCGCACGTTCATCGCCAACCATGACGGCGAGCAACTAGCCGGCCTCGATCCGCTGTACAGCGCCGCCGCCGTTACCGATGAACCGGCCGCTCCGGCGGCCGACGCCACCGGCGAAACGACTGCG
>CBDUXW010000546.1:0-1851 GCA_965371275.1 uncultured bacterium
GTGCCGCCGCTGGAGCCCGCCGGCACACGATTGGTGGCGTACGGGTTGCGCGTGTAACCCGGCAGCCGTGAGCCGATGGTCTCCACCGGCGAGAAGGCGAACTCGGCCATGTTCGACTTGGCCAGCACGATGGCGCCCGCCTCGCGGATCTTGCGCACCTGGAACGAGTCGTCCGGGGGAATCGAATCGGCCAACGACGCCGAGCCTCCGGTGGTCGGCAGGTCGTGTGTGTCGTAGTTGTCTTTGACGATCATCGGGATGCCGTGCAGCGGACCGGTGAATCCGGACTCAGCGAAGGCGGCGTCGAGCTCGTCGGCACGTTGCAGGGCGTTCGGATTCACCACCACGATGGCGTTGAGCGCCGGGCCGCGCTTGTCGTACGCCTCGATGCGGGCCAGGTAGGCCTCGACGAGCTGGCGCGCCGTGAGGCGACCCTCTTCCATCGCCTGGTGAATGTCTGCGATCGATGTCTCAACGACGTCGAATCCCGCGTCGCGCCCCTCGGGCGTGGCGCCCGGCAGCGCGCACGCGGCCATCGTGGCGACGGCAAAAACCGCAACGGTGACAAGGGCGGGGCGCCTCAAGGTGAGCCCTCGAGGAGATAGTCGAACGGCAGCATTTCCGCGCCGTTCTCCGTACAAATCGCGTAGCCCTCGCCGCCGCCGTACATCTGCACGCCGGTATGACGGCCGGCCTTGTCGAGCGCGAAAAAGCGCACGTTGAAGGCGGGCTCGCCGCGGCTGTTGAGCAAGCGATCTTCGATCGTGTTGTCACGCACCCGCCGCAAACCCTCCATGGCCGCATCCTTCGGGTGCATACCGTCGCGCATCTTCTCGACGACGAGAAACGAGGTGAGGTTGAAAAGGTTGGCCTCGCCGCGCCCGGTGGATCCGCAGGCACCCACATCGCCATCGACGTAGAGGCCGGCGCCGAGAATCGGCGAGTCGCCGGCGCGTCCGGGAATTTTCCACGACAGCCCGCTGGTGGTGGTAACACCGCAGATCTCACCGGCGGCGTTGATGCCGTTGCAGTTGATCGTCCCCCAGAAGCTGTGCTCCGGGATGATGCCCTCGCGAACCATGTCGAGGGCGATTTGGTAGCCGCGGAAAGCTCGCTCGCGAAAGTCTTCCGCCGTAGCGCCGCTGCTACCCCCGCTGCGCCGTCGAATCGGTCTGTCGTCCGGGTTGAGATAGTGCGCGGGGTCGACGCGACGCCGCCACTCGAGCCAGATCTCACGGGAACGCTCGGTGTTGAGGTCGTCCTCGATCTCGAAACCCATGTTGCGGGCGAAGTCCTGCGCCCCCTGCCCGACCAGCAGGTGATGGTCGGTGTAATCGGCCACCGCCTTGGCCACCAGCGACGGCGTGCGCACCCCTTCCAGCGCCGCCACACCGCCGGCGCGCTTTTTGGGACCGTGCATGCAGCAGGCGTCGAGCTGCACGACGCCGCGCTCGTTCGGCAGGCCACCGTAGCCGATGCCGGTTTCTGCGGGGTCGTTTTCCGGAATGTTGACCCCGGCGATCAACGAGTCGAGCACGTCGGCGCCGTTGACCATCATGTCGAAGGCCTTCTCGACCGCGTTCATCGTGCCGCCGTTGCGATAGCCGAAGCCGCTGTAATCGGAGATGACCAGCGGCTTGACGCCCTGCGGCGTGAGCATTTCGGGGACACCGTGTTTCGCGGCCGGCGCCGCCAGCGCGTTGCCCGCTGCGGCGGCCACACCCGCCGCCACGCCGGTGGTAACAAACTTCCTTCTGTTCAGCTTCTTGCTCATTCGATCATCCTCCTGGAGAGGGCGGCATTCTCGCACGAGGAGACGAGCCTCACACCTGTGCGTGTAGGAGCGGTGGG
>CBDUXW010000547.1:0-1840 GCA_965371275.1 uncultured bacterium
GCCCATCGAAATGACCCACTTCGGATCCGGCATCTGGTCGTACAGCCGCTTGATAACGGGAGCCATCTTGAGCGTGACCGTGCCGGCGACCACCATCAGGTCGGCCTGTCGCGGCGTGGCGCGAAACACCTCGGCGCCGTAGCGCGCCATGTCGAAGCGCGAGCAGGTCGTGACGATCATCTCGATGGCGCAACAGGCGAGCCCGAACGTCATCGGCCAGATTGCCGATCGCCGAGCCCAGTTGATGACCCCATCCACCGTGGTGGTGAGGATGTTCTCTTCGAACTTGTGCTCGACTAGGCCCACTCGAGGGCTCCCCGCTTCCAGGCGTAGACGTAGCCGAAGACCAGAATCGCGATGAAGATCGACATTTCGATGAAGCCGAAGATCGCCAACTGCCTGTACTGCACCGCCCAGGGGAACATGAACACTGTCTCGACGTCGAAGATCAGGAACAACATGGCGACGATGTAGAAGCGTACGGAGAAGCGCTGGCGGGCGTCACGAACGGGCTCGACACCACACTCGTACGGTTCCAGCTTGCCTTCCTGGTCGCGGCCGTAGGGGCGCAGCAGGCTGCCCGCGATGAGGCCGGCGGCGGCGAAGGCGGAGGCCATAACGACGAACAGCGCGATGGGAATGTACGCGGCCATGGTGGATACTTTTCGAGCAGTTCTATGGGGCGCGAGGAATGCCTGGGAATCAACGAGTTTTCTACCACGTGCCCCCAGGGCTGTCTACTTTCTGAGCTCCCAGATCAGGGGCAGCCAGAGTTCGCGGGTAAGCGGTATCGGACGGTCGTTGAGTAACACCTCCAATCGGTCGGCCCCGACCGCCCTTTCGACCAGGTGGTAGAGTTCGTGGAACTCTTCCAATTGCCGCAGCGTGAACGTCGTACTACGGCGCGCCGGCTGCCCCTCCACACTCGACTCTTCAATCGAATGCGCGCTTGCCTTTCCTTCAATTTGCGTGGCGGCGTCGGCCGCATCGTCGCCGAGATCGGGATAGGTCACGGTAATCGTGAACGGACCATCGTCACGTTCAGGGAAGAGAGCGCGCGCCAGCTCCTCGGGCAGCGTTTCGAGCAACGCAGTATCTTCAGGAGACAGCGGCGTCGGCGCGGGTTCGGGACGGTCGTCCATGGCGCCGCAGCGTAGCAAGGCTTCGGAGGGCAAACAACCAGCCGCCGAGCTGTTGCGGCGGCTGCCGTCGGTCGATGCTGTGGTCAGCGGCTCCGAGCTGCAAGAGTGGGCGACGCAGCAGGGCGTCGGGCACGATTTCGTAGTCGCCGCCGTCAACACCCACCTCGATGAGGTCCGTGCGGCCGTGCTCGACGGCTCGCTCGCTGCCAAGGAATTCGCTGCGGTGCTCGCCGATCTGACCGGCGGCGTCGTGCGGGCGGCACAGGCAATGACCGCTCCCCACTTGCAACGCGTCATCAACGCCACGGGGGTCATCATCCATACCAATCTAGGACGCTCGCCGTGGCCGGCTGCAGCCGGCCGGCGGGTGGCGGAGCTCAGCGGGCGCTACCTGAACCTCGAGTTCGACCTGGACACGGGAGGTCGAGGGCAGCGGGCTAGGGCCGTAGAACGGCTGGTTCGCCAATTGTTACCGGGCACGTCGGTCGCGGTTGTCAACAACAACGCCGCGGCCGTCCTCCTCGTGCTCAACACGTTCGCCGCCGGCAAGGAGGTCATCGTGTCGCGCGGCCAACTCGTCGAGATCGGCGGCTCGTTTCGCATTCCCGACGTCATGACCAAGAGCCAGTCGATTTTGCGTGAGGTCGGTACGACCAACCGTACCCGCCTGTCCGACTACGCGGCGGCGATCGAGCACT
>CBDUXW010000548.1:0-1812 GCA_965371275.1 uncultured bacterium
GGGGCGGCGCTTGATCCGCCACTACCAGGCCGGGTTCGCGTTCTTGCTGGTCGTACCGTTCATGACGTTCGGCACGGTGGCCTACTTCGCGGTCAAGAGAAAGCGCGAGCTCGAAGATAACTAGAAGGCAACGCGCGGCCGTCAGCAGCGGGCAGTTGTCAGCGGCCGGCGCGCTGCCTTCTGATGTGAATGACGGCCACAGCACACCGCCGGTTTCACACATTCGTCACTTCTGAAACCGAGGGTCAGTCGTCGCTGAGGGCCACGCGGATGCGCTTGTTGATGCGCCCCTTGCTTTCATAGCCGATGATGGACAGCGGTCCCACCTCGCGGGTGTTGGCGACGTGGGTGCCGCCGTCGGCCTGCAGGTCGAGGCCGACGATTTCGATGGTGCGAATCTCGCTGATCGCCTTCGGTACCAGGTTGATCTTGGTGCGGATGAGATCGGGGATCTGCTCCGCCTCGGCCCGCGGCAGGATGTCGACGACGACATCGCGCTCGGCTTCGACCTCGGCGTTGATCTTGGCTTCGATCTCATCGACGAGCTCGCGCCGCAGGTTCTCGAACTCGAAGTCCATGCGGCCCTCGAGCGGCTGCATATTGCCGCCGGTGACCTGGGCGCCGTAGTCGCGCCACACGACGCCGCACAGGATGTGCATCGCGGTATGGGTGCGCATCAAGCGGTAGCGTAAATCCCAGTCGAGCTCGCCGTGCAGCTCGTCGCCGACGTTCGGCAGTCGGGTGTCGACGGCTGCGGATGCATCGCCGGCCGCTTCGAGGTCGAGGAAGTGGAGAACGTCCGGCCCCTCCTTCTTTACCTTCGTTACCTTCCACCGGGTGCCCTGATCGGCGTCGCCGGCGAGCCGCAACATGCCGACGTCGTGCGGTTGGCCGCCGCCGCCGGGATAAAACGCGGTGCGATCGAGCGTCAGCGCTGTGCGCGCCGCATCAACGGCAGTTACGGCGGCGTGGAACTCTCGGATGCTGCTGTCGGACTGAAAGAGCAACTCGGTCATGGCTCCGCAGCTTACCAGGGTGCCTCGAACTCAGAAATGCCGGTACGCGGGTCTGATTTTGGCTGAGTTGCCACCCCTGAGGGTCGTTAGTAGACTCCCAAACGGCCTCGTTCTCCAGGGCTCTCAGCTGACGAAACTTCCGCACCCAAGGTGGCTCGATGAGTCCTGTCGAACAGCACCCCGAAGAGGCGCCCGATCTTTCCGAAGAGGCGCACGAGAACGCTCACGACGCCCACGACGAGGACCACGGGCACCACGAGAGCTTCATAACGAAGTACATCTTTTCGCAGGACCACAAGACGATCGGGATCCAATACGGGATCACGTCGCTTCTTTTCCTGCTGTTCGGCTTCTCGTTGATGCTGATCATGCGCTGGCAGCTCGGCCATCCTTTTCAGCCGGTGCCTTTCATCGGTGGGTTGCTGGGCCAGGTCAACGCGCCGGGCGGCATTGTCCTGCCGGAGTTCTACAACCAGCTCGGTGCCATGCACGGCACCATCATGGTGTTTCTCGGCGTCGTGCCGCTGGCCGTAGGCGCCTTCGGCAACTACGTCGTGCCGTTGCAGATCGGCGCCCCCGACATGGCGTTCCCGAAGCTCAACATGATGAGCTACTGGGTGTATTTCGTCGGCGGCGTGATCATGCTCGCGAGCTTCTTCGCTCCGGGTGGCGCCGCCAACTCCGGGTGGACGTCGTACGCACCGTTGTCCGTTATTGCTACAGAAGGACAAACCTATTGGTTGATCGGGATGGTCTTCCTGATCACGTCGTCGCTGCTGGGCTCGGTGAACTTCAT
>CBDUXW010000549.1:0-1802 GCA_965371275.1 uncultured bacterium
GTGGTCGACGGGCCCGACAAGATCCTCGTGGTCACGGCGGCCGGGTACGATGAGCTGACCCGCGAGCAGCTTCCCGAGCTACCGGGCGACAACCTCTTGCTCGAGCCGCAGGCGCGCAACACAGCACCGTGCATCGCCTGGGCGACCGCGGAAATCGCCGGCCGCGACGCCGATGCGGTAACCGTCGTCATGCCCGCCGACCACCTGATCGTCGATCTGGAAGCGTTTCGCACGTCGGTCGATGTCGCCGTGCGGTGTGCCGTGCAGCACCATTCGCTGGTGACCTTCGGGGTGCCGCCCCGGTATCCGGAGACCGGCTACGGCTACATCGAGGCGGGCGACGCGATACCGATCGACGGCGACGTCGACGTTATCGAGGTCTACCGCGTCAACCAATTCCGTGAGAAGCCCGACTTGCCCACTGCCGAGAGCTACGTGGCGGCGGGAAATTTTTTCTGGAACGGCGGCATCTTCGTGTGGACCGCCGCTGCCATCAATGAGGCGCTGCAGGAGCAGCTCCCCGAGGCCCGTCAGGGTGCCGAGCGGATGATCGCCGCCACTGAAGCGGATGAGCGCGCCGCCGCCTACGCCGCCATGCCGGCGACCTCGATCGACTTCGGCGTGATGGAGCGGGCGTCGAACGTGGCGACCGTCAAGGCGCCGTTCGATTGGTCCGACGTCGGTTCGTGGGCGGCACTGCGGGAGGTCAGCGAAGCCAACGCCGGCGACAACGTAGCCTTCGGCTCGGTCGTCGACGTGGATTCCGTCGGCAATCTGGTGCACGCACCGGACTGCCACGTTGCCCTGCTGGGCGTCGACAATCTGGCCGTTGTGTACACGGGCGACGTGTTGCTCGTGGCGTCGCTCGATCGCAGCCAGGACATCAAGCTGTTGCGCGAGCGCCTCAAAGACTCGGGTCTGGAGGATCTGCTGTAGTGGCGAGTCTGGCGATCAACGGCGGAACGCCGGTGCGTGGTGCGCCGTACCCGCATTGGCCGCAGGGCGGTCCCGAAGAGCTCGAGGGTCTGCGCGCCGTATTGGACTCCGGTAACTGGACGAGCAGCCACGGAACCGCTGTGCGCCGGTTCGAGGAGAGCTTCGCTGCGTATCAGGGAGCGGCACACGGTATTTGCGTCGCCAACGGCGAGGTCGGCCTCCACCTGGCGCTCGAGGCTCTGCAAATGGAGCCCGGCGCCGAGGTGATCATTCCGGCGTACACGTTCATCGCCTCGGCAACGGCGGTGCTGCGCGCCGGAGGCGTTCCGGTGTTCGCCGACGTCGATCCGGCGACCCTCTGCCTCGACGTCGATCGCGCCCACGAAGTGGTCTCCGAAGCGACGGCGGCGCTGATGCCGGTGCATCTGGGCGGGCAGGCGGCCGACATGGAGGCGATTGCCGCGTTTGCCGAGCAGCATGGCCTGGGCGTCGTCGAGGACGCGGCGCAGGCTTGGGGGAGCACGTCGGGAGGTCGCCCGGTCGGCGCTCTCGGCGACGCCGGCGCGTTCTCGTTTCAGGCGAGCAAGAACATCACAGCCGGCGAGGGCGGCATCATTCTCACCAACGATGAGGCGCTGGCGGGGCGTTGCCGCTCGTTGGCCGATTGCGGTCGCGGCGCTGCCGGCGAGCGCTACCTGCACACGGTGTTCGGCGGCAACTTTCGACTGAGCGAATTCCAGGGCGCGGTGCTGAACGCGCAGCTCGACCGCTATCCGGCGCAGCTCGAGTTGCGCGACCGTAACGCTCGGGCTCTCCGTGCCGTGCTCGCCGAAATTCCGGGTGTTGCCGTGCAGGCGCTTCCCGAG
>CBDUXW010000550.1:0-1800 GCA_965371275.1 uncultured bacterium
CCCGGCGTGGCGGCGCTTTGCATTAAGTACACGACGACCCAGCCGTCATTGTCGAAATCGGCGGCCGCCACGCCGCTGCCGACCGTTTCAATCAGGAACTTGATGCCGCTGCCGCCGTGATCGTGGGTAAACCCGACGCCCGCCGCTCCGGCGGCGTCGGCGAAGGTAACGCCGCTGCTTCCCGCTTGACCGCTTCCACCGGCTACAAAGAACACGAGCAACGCGAGCAGCCACGGCATGCCGTTCAGCTCTCCTCTGTTCGTCCGGAGAGGCGCAGTAATCTCGGATTTTCGACGGCGTTGAAGACCTTCATGAGGCGTAACCCTACACGGTTGTCACGCGGTAGCGGGATCGCGGTGGGGAAGAGTGTTTACTCCCAAACGCCGAACGACAGCATCATCCCCGCGTGCAGGTGTTCGGCGATGTGGCAGTGCAGGACCCACTCGCCCGGGTTCGACATATCGACGAGGATGTCCATCGTCGAGGCCACCGGCACGATGGCCGTGTCCTTCCACACCAGGTTGCGGTTGCGCACACCGTCCATTTCGAGCACCAGAAAGCGTTGCCCGTGCAAATGGATCGGATGGTTCATCGGGTGCAGCGTCTCGGGATCGTTGAAGATGCGGACCTTGGCGACGTCGCCGCCGGGCTCATAGAGAACCTGTTGATGCGGGGCCGCAAAACAGCCGCCGTATCTCGATCGTCGGGTGGTGCAGCTCCATCTCAGGACCCGAGAAGGTCTCGGTAACGCGCGTGCGGCGCCCGAGCTCCTCGTACCAGGCGCGCTCGGCGGCGAAGCGCGTGGTGTCGTCCTCGAAGTAACGCTTCGCGTTGAGCGAGCTCAGGAACAGGTATTCGGCGCCGGCGTCGCAATAGGCATCGAGGCTGCGCTCGGTAAGCGTGAATGGCTGGATGATGCGAAAGCCGTCGCCCGTGTGAAACAAGGGCGCGTAGTACTCGCGCGCCAACGTCGCGCCTGCCGGCAGGTTATCGAGCGCCCAGTCGTGGGCTGCGAGGCGCGTGTCGGGGACGCGCAGCAGGCGCGTCGTCGTGACCGCATACCAGGCAGGCTGTGCCCCGGCGACGACAACGAGCATCGCCAACACGGCCGGCGCGGCGCGCCCCGACCACGTCGACGGCGCCGGATCGTGCCCCGCGTCCGTGGCTGAGCGCGGCGTCGCGATGCGGACGAGCAGCAGTATCCCTCCGGCCACGAACACCATGAGCACCGGGTACAGGGGCATGGTGTAGCGCTGTCCGCCGATGGCGGAAGGCGCCATGAAGGCGTAGTAAAGGAGTATCCAGGCGGCCGCCAGCGCCCCGCCGACTACGTCCCAACCGTGCGGCCGTGAGGCGGTCGGTTGGTGAACGCCGACGTCTCCCGCCGGCTGCGGGGGCCCGCGGGCGTCGAACTCATCGCCGACATCGCGCAACGCCACGGGCGTGGCGCGCAGTATTGTTGCGAGGCAGAACAGCGCCAACAGCAACGCCGGAATTCCGATGTCGTCGACGATGGCGACGAAGTTGGTCACCAGGGCGCGTTCGCTCCAGCGCGCATCGACGAGCGGCGCCACGTGGTCGCCGGCGCGCGCCGCTTCCTGCCGCGCGCGTTCGATGTTGAGATCCGCCAGGAACGCGTCGAAATCGAGCAGCGTGTACGGACTGGTGGCGACAAAGGCCGTTACGGCGATGGCACCCATCGCTACGAACCCGGCGGCGCGACGGCTCGTCGGCAGGCGGTCGCGAGCCGCCAACGCCAGCAGCCCGATCATGCCGATGACGAAGACCAGGGCCAGCAAG
>CBDUXW010000551.1:0-1787 GCA_965371275.1 uncultured bacterium
CGAGATCGTTCTGACGGTTAGGCGAGCACGATCGGTCAATCCGGGCGTCGCACCGTATGAAAACATACCCCGACGCCGAACGTCCAGATCGTGCCGATGACGACCCACCAGGGCCAGGCGATCACAACGGAACCCGTTTGCTGCTGGTACACCTTCAGGGCGACCAGAATCGCCACGGACGAGAGCATAGCAAAGACGTTGACCCAATCATTCCCGCGCTGCCGCGTCAGTACACCGAGCAGGAACACGCCGAGCATGCCGCCCAAGAGCAATCCCGCCCACTCCAGGGCCAACCAGAGAAGCTCGTCGGCCGTTGAAAAGCCGAGCGCAACGCCGACGAGCAACGCACCGAACAGCAGCGAAAAGACTCGCGCCACGCGTAGCAGATGAGTTTCTCGCCGTTCGCCTGTATGTTGGTGCGCGGCGGGGCGTCGGTCGAGGTACGGTTTGTAGAAGTCGGTGACGGCCGTCGACGACATGGCGCCGAGCGCCGAATCCAGGCTCGACATGGCAGCAGCGAACACGCCGGCGACGAGCAACCCTTTCAGGCCCCAACCGGACGGCAAAGCCGTGGCTATGAAATGCGGGAAGATGTGGCGCGGATTCTCGGCGACTTCCTGCGGCAGGGTGGCGGCGCCGCCCGGTCCGTAATAGGCCGCAAGCAGCGTGCCAATGAGCAGAAAGAGGCACACGATCGGCAGGCCGGCGAAGGCGTTGAACAGGAGCGAACGCTGACCGCGGCGCACGTCGGGACAGGTGAGCATCCGCTGGGTGAGATCCTGGTCCGTGCCGAGGGCGGCCATGTTCGTGAAGGTCGCGCTGATCATTAGAACCCAGAAACACTTCTCGTTGTTGGGGTTCGTGTCCCAGGTCAGCACGTGCAGCTTGCCGGTCTCCCCGGCGGTCGTCAGCGTCTCGAGCCACCCATCGGCGCAAGCGTCGAGAAGCCACACCGCCGCGACGATACCGCCACCGATGAAGATCAATGCCTGAAGTGCGTCGGTCCAGATGACCGCTTTGATGCCGCCGTAGGTCGTGTAGGCGACGGCGACGGCCGCGGATGCGACGATCACCCACGCCAAAGGCCAGTTGAAGACCACGGCGATGGCGATCGAAGCGGCCAGCAAACGAATGCCGCTGCCGACGATGCGCGAGGCGAAGAACATCAGCGACGCGGTAGTCCGGGTGTAGGGGCCGAAGCGGCGCCCGAGGTACTCGTACACCGTCGTGACGTGGTGGGCGTAGAACGCCGGCAGCAGGAAGACGATGATCAACATGCGCCCCAGGAATGCCCCGGCGTAGAGCTGAAGGTAGTTCCAGTCGCCGGCGAAGGAGTCGGCCGGCACGGCGACGAAGGTTAGCGCGCTGACTTCCGTGGCGATGATCGACAGCCCGACGATGAGCCAGTGCTGCCGCCGCCCGCCGAGGAAGTAATCCTCCGTATTGCGCTCTTTCCGCCCGAACCAGAGTCCAACGGCAAGCACTGCGGCGAAGTAGCCCCCGAGAACGATGTAATCGAAAATGCCCAGTGCGCTGGTCACGATGGTGAGTTCTACCAGGGATACTTTGTTATGTCATCGACAGCCGAGTCGAGTGCTTGCTCAATGTCCCGCAGCCCGCTCGGTTTGTTTCGCTGCTCCCAACAGGCTCGGTATCGCTTCGTCGCGACCATGACCGCGCCGTCGTTGACGCTGACCTTCTGGGAGCGGAACAGCAGTTCGCCGGCGCGGGCGCGCAGTGGATCGGCGCCGTCGAGGATGCCGCGTAGACAGACGTGCACGAGCTGG
>CBDUXW010000552.1:0-1736 GCA_965371275.1 uncultured bacterium
GTTCACCCATGAGGGCGAGGTGAGCGTCCGGATTACCGTGGCCGACGTACAACCGCCGGCGGCGACCTCGGTGGCATTGCACTTCGTGGTGCAAGACACCGGCATCGGCATCAGCGAGGCGGACAGGCGATCGATCTTCGATTCGTTCGCCCAGGCGGATGCGTCGACGACGCGCGTCTACGGCGGCACCGGCCTCGGCTTGGCGATCGCCGGGCACCTGATCGGCATGATGGGCGGCCGGATCGAGCTCGACAGTGAGGTCGGCAAGGGCAGTACGTTTCACTTCGACGCCGTATTCGAACGGCCGCAAGCCGATGTCGAGATCGTCGACCCCGGCGCCCCGACAATCGCCGCCGCGACGCCTCAGCCCGTCATGGGGCGTACCGCACCGCCGGCTACCGGGGCAGGGGATACAGGGGCGCCTATGGTCGCCCGAGACAACCTGCGCATCCTGGCGGCCGACGACAACCTGATCAACCAACGGATGCTCCGGTTGCTGCTCGAGTCGCGAGGCCACGACGTTACCGTGGTCGACGACGGCCAGGAGGTGCTCGACGCGTTGGGTAACGGCGACTTCGACCTGGTCTTGATGGATGTACAGATGCCGAACATGGATGGCATGGAGGCCACCAGATCGATTCGAGAGGGGGAGCAGTGGACGGGACGCCGCATCCCGATCATCGCCGTGACGGCACACGCCATGGCCGGTGACCGCGAGCGATTTCTCGCCGCGGGAATGGACGATTATCTGGCGAAACCGATCGATGCCGAGGTGCTCTTCGAGACCTTGGAAAGGCTGGTCAGCGAGGCGCCGCCGGCTCTGGCAGCACCGTCGTCGTCAGCGCCGACGGTCGAGAGCCGCGCCGCGGGCGTCGCCGTCATCGATCGTGACGCGGTGCTCGACAAGCTCGGCGGCGACGAGGAGCTGCTGGTCGAGATCATCGATTTGTTTTTCGAGGATTACCCGAAGGTCATGGACGCCATCCGGGGTGCGATTGCGGCGGGTGACGGCGAAGCCGTGTGGCAGTCGGCGCACCGGCTGAAAGGCAGCGCCGGCAGCCTGTCGGCCGTCCCGGTCTTCGAGGCGGCACAGCATCTCGAGCACGTCGGCCGGGTCGGCGAGTTGGCGGATGTTCCGGCGGCGCTGGCGGCTCTCGAGGACGAGATCGAGCGCCTACGCATTGAGCTCGAGACGCTTCGCCGGCACACCGGCTGAAGATACCGCCGCAGTTGACCGCCTCAGGAGAACAGGCGAAACCAGATTTCGAAGAGGCGGCGTACGGTCGGCGTCAGCTTGGTGCGGCGCCACTGGTCGGCGGCCTTCTTGACCACCTCGGCCTGCGTCGGATACGGGTGAATCACGCCCGCGATCTTGCCGAGGCCGACGCCGGCGGTGATCGCCACGCACAGCTCGGCAATGATCTCGCCGGCATGCGCCGCCACCAGCGTGGCGCCGAGTATCTTGTCGGTTCCCTTTTTCAAGTGAAGGCGCAGAAAGCCGTCGGCCTCGCCGTCGAGCAGCGCCCTGTCGACCTGCGACAGCTCCACCGTCATCGTGTCCACCTCGATCCCCATATCGCGGGCGTCTTGCTCGTAGAGGCCGACGTGGGCAATTTCGGGGCTGGTGTACGTACACCACGGCACCACCAGCTTGCTGCTGCGGGCGCGGCCGAAGAACAGCGCGTTCTGGATGACGATGCGCGCCTGGGCGTCGGCAACATGGGTGAACTTGAATG
>CBDUXW010000553.1:0-1716 GCA_965371275.1 uncultured bacterium
ATGAGCGCGCCGACGCCGGCAGCACCAACAAACCAACAAGAACGATGAACCCCACGGCGGGGAACAAAGGGCGGCGGCCGGCGGACTGTTCACGCCGATGGCGTACAACGCATCCGATTTGCTGACTTGTCGTGGCTTTCATGGCGACCTCTCGTTGCTCGGGTTTCACAAATTCATGGGGCCATTGATATTCGCGGTGAATCTTGACAGCTTTCTGCACGACGTTCACCCGGGCGGCAGCCAACTTGATCGATCGCGAGAGCAGATTCAGCGTAGCCGCAGCGGTCGCTGCGATGCCCGCTCACACCAAGTACCGAGCAGCACAGAGTCTGCTCGCCGGCATCGTAGCGTTCATCATGGTGGCAGGTGGCGCCTGCTCCAGCTCGCCATCAGATGCTGCCGCCGAGTCCGGAGGTCACTGGCTCGTCGGCGACGACGACATCCCGACATACGAGTACGTCGCGCACGACGAACGGACGCGACGCCTCGTTCTTGTTGCCGAACTGGTAATTGGCGAACGCCCCGGCGATGCGAACTATGCATTCGGCGAGCAAGCGCCGACACTCGCTATCGACGACGACGGGCGGTTCTTCGTATTCGATGCGGGTAACTACCGGATCAAGGTGTTCGACGCCGAGGGCGAGTTCCAATTCGCGTTCGGCGGTCGCGGCGAAGGCCCCGGCGAGTTCCCCTTCGCCCGGCGCGGCCGTGCCGGTTTCCTGGGCGATCGGCTGTTCGTCTTCTACCGCTCCGGGCACACGGGACTGTGGAACACTTCCGGCGAGCTCGTCGGCCTCCTACGTCACCGACTCTGGCGCGTCGGCAGCGCCGTAGGAACGGACGACGGCCAATTGGTCGCCAGCGCCAACATGAGCGCCGGGAACACCGGGAGGAGCGCCGTGTTCGCTCGTTACCAGGCAACCGACACGGGTTTTGAAGAAGTACAGCGTTACGCGCTGATTCCGCCGTGGGGTCGGCCGAACTTCTCCGGCACACGCAGCGGCGATGGCTTCGCTACCGTCTTCGACGTCACGGTAACCAACAACGACCTGATCGCTTTCGGCCGCGACGGCAACCTGCGCTGGATCGCCCGTACCGCGTGGCCCGTCGGGGCTCTCCCAGGCGCCGAGATCGTCGTCGATGGAAACGGACGCATCTACGTGTTCCCGGCCGTCGATCGCGGGCACGAGGTGATCGAACGCCCGGTCGACGTCTACTCGCCCGAGGGTCAGCGTATCGCCAGCGCCATGATGCGCGACATCCTGCCCAGCTACGCATGGCAGCATGCCCGCGGTGATTTCATCTATGGTGTGGAGGCCAACCCGATGACATTCGAGTGGCAGGTCATTCGCTATCGATTGGCGATGCAGTGAGCGTAGGACCTTTTCAAGCCTTGGTTTTCGGCTGGGGCATCGGCGAGCTCGTCCTGGCGATCAAGACGCGCGCCGCCGGCGGGCAGAGCCGCGGCGGGTCGTTCGCCGTCATGTGGGTGATCATCGGTCTGAGCATGGTCGCCGCGATGGCGGCGCAGCTATCAAACGCACCGCGCCTGCCGGCGACGATGAGCGTGCGGCTGACGGCCGGCTCGGCGGTGTTGTTGCTCGGCCTCGCCTTTCGCCTGTGGTCGATCTTGGTGCTGGGGCGCTACTTCTCCGTGGACGTCGCCATCCAGGAAGGCCACGAGATCGTGCGCCGCGGGCCGTACCGCTACCTGCG
>CBDUXW010000554.1:0-1640 GCA_965371275.1 uncultured bacterium
TGCGACTGCTGCACCTGCCCGCGGTAGATGCAATAGCCCGCGCCGGAGACGAAGCCGCCGCAGCCGATGCCGATGCCCTTGCCTGCGGGCAGCTTGCCGTACTTGTCGTTCCAGCGCGCCTTGTCGCGGACCGCTTCGAGCGTCGGTAGGAATTCGCAGCTACCCACGTCCATTTCGTTGACGGTCATGGTGTTGGGCGTCATGGCGTTGCGCCGGCGAATCTCGATGGGGTCGATGCCGAGGTCGTCGGCGATCATGCTGAGCAGACACTCAAAGGCGAAGCGTGGCTGGGGCACGCCGTGCCCGCGCATGGCTCCGGCGGCCGGCTTGTTGGTCATCATCCGGTAGCCGTCGTACTTGTAGTTCGGCATGTGGTAAAGCGTGGGTACGACGCTGCCGGCGTAGTAGGCCGTCGCCACGCCGAACGAAGAGTACGCGCCGCCGTCAAGGTAGATCTCGCTCTTGAACGCCTTGATCTTACCGTTCTCGTCGACGCCGAGCTTGAACTTCATGTGCTGCTTGTGGCGCCCGCGGCCGTGGTGGAACATGTCTTCGCGGCTGTAGATCATCTTGACCGGACGCCCGAGCTTCTTGCTGAACAGCGCGGCACAGAGATCGAGCGGCGTGGTCTCGGCCTTGCCGCCGAAGCCGCCGCCGACGGTGGGGCGGATTACCCGAACTTTGCCAAGCGGCATGTGCAGCACGTGGGCCAGCATGTACTGCACGTAGTGCGGCACCTGCGTCGCGGTGTAGAGCACGAGCGTGCCGTCGTGGTCCCAGGTCGCGATCGCGGCGTGCGGCTCCAAGGGCGATTGATAAATGTGGTTGCCCGTGAACGTCTCCTCGCGCACGTGGTGCGATTCTGCAAAGCCTTTTTCGATGTCACCGAAGCTGTGGTCCACGTGTGTGTTGATGTTACGCTTGTAGCGTTCGTGAAGCTGGGGTGCGCCTTCTTTGGCTGCTTCGTACGGATCGAGAACGACGGGCAGTTCCTCGTATTCTACTTCGATCAGCGAGGCGGCGAGTGCGGCGGTCCGTTCGTCGATCGCGGCGACGGCCGCAACTTCGTCACCCACGTGGCGCACCTTGTCTTTGGCGAGAATGTATTCGTCGTAACGGGCCGGCGAGACGCCGTACATCGTGTCCGGTACGTCCTTGCCGGTCATGACCGCCAGCACGCCGGGCAAAGCTTCCGCTTTCGACGTGTCGATCCGCTTGATGCGGCCGTGGGCGATCGGCGAGCCGAGGATTTTTCCGAAAACCATGTTGGGCAGCGCGATGTCATCGGTGTACATGGCCCGCCCGGTGGCTTTGTCAGCGGCATCCACCCGCGGCATCGACACGCCGACGCTGGTGCACTCGCCCTTGCCGGGTCGATAGTCGGATGCGGCGTCGGTCTGATCCGGCAGGCGGTGCGACTTCTTGGCGCAGGTGCCGTTGGTTCGATAGTTTTCGCAGCGCGTGACCGCACGCATGATACCGCTGTAGCCGGTACACCGGCAGAGGTTTCCGGCCAGCGCGTCTTTGATTTCGTCCGCCGTCGGCGTCGGGTTCTCCTCGAGCAGGGCGGTGGCCGAGACGATCATGCCCGGTGTGCAGAAGCCGCATTGGATCGCGCCCTCGTTCACGAACGCTTTCTG
>CBDUXW010000555.1:0-1587 GCA_965371275.1 uncultured bacterium
CAGAATGCGCCCGCGGTAACGCAGATTGGCCCGCCGGACCTTGAGCCCGGCGGCGCTAAGTCGGCGCGCGACGCCGCTGGGTTCCCGCACCACGAGGGCGCGGGCGGTGACGCCCGCCGGTGCCGGGTTGCAGAATGTCGCGGATCTGCAGTTCGCTGCGCTTGGCGACCTTCACACAGCGCTGTGCTACTTTGCCTCACGAAAGGAGCCGCGCATGCACGATCCCGAAGACATGAATCCTGACGAACCCTCGAGCATTCAGATCATCGCCGGCGACGAAGACCTCAAGGGCCGCTACGCGAATCTCATGTCGGTGAGCCACACCGGCGAGGAGTTCGTTCTCGACTTCTTTTCGGTCACCCCGTCGAGCGGCGGCGCCGCCCGCGGCACCTTGGTGGCGCGCGTCGTCACCAGCCCGCCGCACTTCAAGCGCATCGTGTCGGCGCTCCTGGACAACCTCGACAAGTACGAGGCACAGTTCGGCGAGATCGAGGAGCCGCGGGGACAGTTTCCCGATCCCGACGACATCGGATTTGTGCACTAGGCCGAGCTCGCAGCCATTGAGTACGCGCCGGACAACGAAGCGAAGACCTGAACAGGTATCGGTGACGCGCCGATCGTTGCTCGGCGGCGTTGGCGGGGCAGCGGCGCTAACGGCTTGGCCCAAAATCGTCAGCGGGCTCGGTGGGCGTGAAGGGCAGCTTTCGCCGCCGATGCTTGAAGCTCCGCCCGCGGCCGGCGCCTGGATCGAGCTGAGTGGCAGCGCCGTTGATGCCAACGTCGTGGCCATCCGTCGCGCTGCCGGCGGCCGGCCGATCATGGGCGTGGTCAAGGCCAACGCATACGGGCACGGCCTGGTGCCGATGGCCCGAGAGCTGACGCGGGCCGGCGTCGAATCTCTGATGGTCATTACGGTGGACGAAGCACTGGCGCTGCGCGACGCCGGCATCGATGGGCCGGTGCTCAACTACGGGCCGTTCGATCGCGATGCCGCCGAGGAGCTGGTGCGCCGCGACGTCGATCAGGCGGTGTATACGGTCGCAGCCGTGGAGCAGATGGTGGAAGCCGGCCGGCGCGTCGGCCGGGCACCGCGTGTGCAGGTCATCTTCGATACCGGTTTGGGCAGGGTGGGCGTTTCGCGGCGGCAGGCCGCCCGTTTGTTTGCCGAGGTCGCCCGCCTCCAAGGCGCCTCGGACATGATGATCACCGGGGTGGCGACGGCGCTGACCGAAGATCCGGAGTACGACCGCGTGCAGCTCGACCGTTACGAGCGCCTGTGCGAGGAGGCGCGCAACAGCGGGATCGACATCGGTACCCAGCACGTCGCCTCGAGCGCAGCGGTTCTCGATTTCCCGGCGTCGCACCTCGACATGGTGCGTCCCGGGATCATGCTCTACGGGCACTACCCGAACGACAAGGCCGTACAGGAAAGGCCGATCGAGCTGACGCCGGTGCTCTCCCTGAAGGCCAAGGTCGCCTATGTGAAAACGCTGCAAGCGGGCGACAGCATCGGTTACCACCGTGCCTGGGTTGCCGAGCGCGAGACCACGGTGGCGACGCTGCCGATCGGCCATTCGGAGGGTTACC
>CBDUXW010000556.1:0-1586 GCA_965371275.1 uncultured bacterium
CGTTGGCGCCGACCTTCTCGCCGATCGAGCGCAGATTGCCCCAGTAGCTGCCGATACCGCCGCCGCGGGCCGCCAGCCAGACGTTCTCGTTCCACAGATCGACGATGCCGTCGAGGCTGTCCGAAGCCTCGTTCAGGAAGCACGAGATCGGCAAACCCCGCGAGGTGCCGCCGTTCGACAGCACCGGCGTCGACGGCATGAACCAGAGCTGGCTCATGTAATCGTAGATGCGCTGCGCGTGCGCCGAATCGTCGCCGTAGTGGGACGCTACCCGGGCGAACAAATCCTGGTAGCCCTCATCGGGCAACAAGTAACGGTCGTCGAGCACCGCTCTGCCGAAATCGGTCAAATTCGCGTCACGTGCGCGGTCGATCTCGACCGTGACCTCGCGGCTGGACTGAACAAGATCGTGCTTGGACTGTACGAGATCTAGCAACCCTACCTCCTGTGCCACCGACTCACCCCGAAGCGCGGTTCACCGCGCCGATATTGCCTTGGCTCGCCCGTCGCGGCCGTCTGGCAGGCCACTCGGGCGGCGGGTCGGCCGGTCTCCGACGACAACCCGCGAGCGCGCGAATGTGCACAAGAATTTGTGTCGGTGCAACAGCAAAACGCAATATCTAGTATGGAATTGTTGAATATCTTTCGCCGCCCCCATATCTAGTGGGTGCGGCGGCACCGAAGAATCCGCCGAGATTTCAACGATATTCCTGTTTTGTTCAGGGCGCGCCGAATCGGCCGGGCTGATTCGTCAACCGGCGCCCGGCACCTCGATGCCGTCGAGCGCATCGTCGACGATGGCGTGGAAGTCGTCCCACGGCGCCTCGCGGAAGCTCTGGTTGCGCACGATCACCGAATGGCCGGCGTAGAACTTCTCGTACAGCATGTGACGCCCGGCGAACTCCGAGCCGATCAGGTCCCAGGCGAATTTGAGCAGCTTCCAGCGCTCGACCGGTTCCATGAACGGCGTGCCGAAGCGGCCCTCGAAGCGCCGGCGCAGCTCGGGATCGGCGAGCAGCGAGGCATCGGCCGGCATCTGCAACGGGTGCGCGCCGGTGAGCTCGCGCACCAGATCGATGATCGCCGAGTGGTTCTCGGTGCACCAGTTGAGCGCGGCGTACATGTAGCGCCGATTGAAGCAGACGTAACCGTCGGCGCCGCCGGGCCAGTCCTCCCAGGCGTGGAGCTGGCCGTTCACCATGCCGGCGATGGCGCCCTCCAGCGCGGCGAGACGGCCCAATTGCTCGCGCACGGCGGGGATCTTGTCGTTGCCGGTCGATTGGCAGATCCGGCTCGCCAGCCCCACCAGCATCGACATCTTGGACCAGAACCGGACGTTGGACTGGTGATTGGAGAAGCAGTTGGCCGGCGTCGTGATGTAACAGCCGCGCGACAGCTCGGCGTCGCCGTGGACGAACACTTTTTCCCACGGCACATGGACGTCCTCGCACACCACCACCGCGTCGCCCTCGTCGTATCTGTAGCTCAGCGGATAGTCGAGCTCGGCGTCGACGCCCGCGGCGTAAGATTTGCGCGCCCACAGGCTGAGCCCCGGCGTGTTCATTTCCAGCATGCAGGTGATGGCG
>CBDUXW010000557.1:0-1560 GCA_965371275.1 uncultured bacterium
GGGCGGGCGTCGGGATGTGTTCGGCCAGGCTGCCGGCGAGTTGGCACTGGTGTCGGTGGCGGGCGGGCTCGCCGGCATACTGCTGGCCTCGTGGCTCGTGGACCTGATCGTGAGCTTCAAGCCGCCGTTGCTGATTTCCCTGTCGCTCGACGTCGGCGTCGACCACCGCGTGCTGTTGTTCACGCTCGGCCTGTCGTTGGTTGCCGGCGTGCTGTTCGGGTTGGTGCCGGCGTTGCGCGCCTCGAAGCCCGATTTGGCGAGGGCACTAAAGGATGACGATGCAGTGGTGTGGCGCACCCGGCGCTTGTCGTTGCGCAACGCGCTCATCGTCGGGCAGGTAGCGGTGTCGATGTTTCTGCTGCTCGTCGCCGGCTTGTTCGTCCGCAGCTTGCAGGAGGCGCAGACGATCGATCCCGGCTTCGACACCGAGAGCTCGGTGGTGTTCACGATGAACGCGGCACTGCGCTACGACGAGAGCAACGGGCGCGACTACTACGAGCGCCTCATCGAGCGGGTCTCCGCCATTCCGGGCGTCACTTCCGCCGCCCTTGCCGACCGCCTGCCCCTCGGCTTGTCGTCGCAGGCCATGTCGATTCTGGTCGACGAATCCCGGGCGGCCGCGCAGCAGCCGATCTCGGCCGCCGGCAGCGAACCGATCGACTTCGCACGCATCAGTCCCGACTACTTCCGCACCCTGGGCATCACGCTGGTGGCGGGACGCGACTTCAATCAGACGGACCGCGACGGATCGGCGCCCGTCACGATTGTCAGCGAAACCGCAGCGGATTATTTCTGGCCCGGCGGCAACCCCGTGGGCGAGTTTCTGCGTCGTCCCGGCGGCGGAACGCTCGAGGTGGTCGGCGTGGCGCGCGACACCCGAGTACGCACGCTCGGCGAGGCGCCGCGACCCTTTTTGTATGTGCCGCACGCGCAGAATTACGAGTCTGCCGTCGAGCTCATCATCGCCACAGACGGTGACCCCGTAACGCTGCTGGCGGCAGCGCAGGACGTGATCCTACAGGTCGACCCCGAGGTCGTACCACTCGAGCTGATGACCATGAGCGACGGCAACGCGATCATCCTTTTTCCCATTCGCATGGCGGCGGGATTGATGGGCGGATTCGGGCTTCTCGCCTTGCTGCTCAGCTCGGTCGGTATCGCCGGGTCGCTCGCCTATTCGGTGGCGCAACGCGGCCACGAGGTGGGCGTTCGCATGGCGCTCGGCGCCAGCCCGCAGCGGCTCGTCGGCAGCGTGGTAGCCGGCGGCATGGCGCTGGTAGGCGTCGGCATGGCGATCGGACTTCTTCTGGCGTTGGCCACCGGGCCGCTTATCAGCAGCCTGCTGGTGGGCGTCAGCCCCGCCGACCCGGTAGCGTTCGTGGGCATCAGCCTCCTGCTGGCCGCCGTTGCGTGCGTTGCCAGCTACATTCCGGCGCGCCGTGCCGCCGGCGCAGATCCGTTGACGGTGCTGCGACACGAATAGCCGCACCGCCGTGTTCCTGTCGGCTGACGGTGGCGGCGCGAGTAGGCGGGCTCACCCTTACCGTTGACGTCGTGGCA
>CBDUXW010000558.1:0-1552 GCA_965371275.1 uncultured bacterium
CTGCGCTTTGCTATAGCATTCCGCCCCATGACGACGCACGGATGGATATCGATTCTGCCGCCGATCACAGCGATCGCGCTGGCGTTGATCACCCGCCAGGTCTATCTGTCGTTGTTTACCGGAATACTCCTCGGCACCACGGTTCTGGCGGGCTGGAATCCGCTTGCCGGGGCGGTGGGCTCGATCGAGCAGCTCATCGAGGTGGTTACGAATCGGGGCAACGCCGAGGTGCTGTTGTTCACGCTGGTCGTCGGCGCCTTGATCGTACTGATGCGCGAATCGGGTGGTGTGCACGGCTTCGCGAATTGGATGGTGCATCGCGGCTGGGTGCGGGGGCCGGTTTCCGCCCAGGTCTTGTCGATCATCGTCGGCACGTCGATTTTCATCGAGTCGAACATTACCTGCCTGGTTACCGGCGCCGTATCGCGGCCCCTCTACGACCGGGTCAAGCTGTCGCGCGCCAAGCTTGCCTACATGTGCGACTCCACGGCGGCGCCGATCTGTATTTTGATCCCGCTCAACGCGTGGGGTGCCTACGTGCTCACCTTGCTCGCCGCTGAAGGGCTCGATCCCATTCCCACGCTCATCTCGGCGGTGCCGCTGAACTTCTACGCGATCATCGCGCTGCTCATCGTCATTCTCGTGGCGCTCACCGGCTGGAACATCGGCCCCATGCGCAAGGCCGAGGCGGCAGCGCTCGAGGGGCGCAGCGGCGCGTTGCCCGAGCAGACGCTGGCGTCGGCCGATGTCGCAGGCGGCGAAGGAACCGCCACGGAGCCGCCGCCGGAGCGCGCTGTCAATATGGTGCTGCCGGTGCTGGTGACGGTGTTCACGATGCCGGTCGGGCTGTGGGTCACCGGCGCCGGCGATCCGAGCGCTACCACGATGCAGCGCATTCTGGCCGGTTCCGGCTCGCTGTCGGTGCTGTGGGCGGTCTCTGCCGGCGTCGCCACGGCGATGATCATGTACCGGCTTCAGGGGTTCTTCTCGTTTCCGCGAATGGCCGAGCTCGTAGTCGTCGGTTTCCGCGAATTGATCGGCGTGGCGACCATCCTGGCGCTGGCCTTGGCCCTCGGCGCCGTGTGCCGTGGGTTGGGTACCGGACCATGGGTCGCGGCAACGGTGAGTCCGTGGATCAATGCCGTGACCGCGGCGCCGCTCATCTTCGTTGCTTCCGGATTCATTGCCTTCGCGACCGGTACGTCGTGGGGAACCTGGGCGATCATGTTTCCGATCGCCATTCCCGTTGCCGTGACACTCGACGCCTCGGTGGCGCTGATGAGCGCCGCGGTGCTCGGCGGCGGTATCTTCGGCGACCACTGCTCGCCGATCTCCGATACGACGGTTATCTCGTCGCTGTCGGCCGGCGTCGATCACATCGAGCACGTCGTCACGCAGCTGCCCTACGCTCTGATCGGGGGCAGCATCGCCACGGTGATGTACTTCGTTGCCGGGATGTTGGTGGGATAGGTAGCACCCGAATCGCCGGGTCCGGCGGAATTGCCGATGCGGATAAGTCGAGACAACTGGTTTCTGGTGTTGCCCACCGTGG